>CAWUOD010000008.1:0-18268 GCA_963923115.1 uncultured Singulisphaera sp. | reverse complement strand
GAAAACCCGGAACAAAAGAACCCAGTAAAGTCGAAAAATTAAAAGTAAACATGACCTCAGCCCAAGGATTGCTTTACGCCTTTGGGAGTCTCTATGTTTGTGCGAATGGGGGGCCGGGTAGTGGCCTCTATCGTTTGCGAGACACTAATGGCGACGACCAGTTTGATGAAATCATCAAACTAAAAGAACTTCAAGGAGGGGGAGAACATGGCCCCCATGCCCTCCGTTTATCTCCCGACGGCAAAGGGATTTTGGTTTCTTGCGGAAATCATACGCTACCCCCAAAGGGCTTCCAAAAAAGCAGGATTCCATCAAATTGGAATGAAGATCATATCCTTCCCAGACAATGGGATGCAAACGGTCATGCCATGGGAATCCTTGCGCCGGGGGGCTATATTGCCCGGACCGATCCCGAAGGAAAAGAATGGGAAATCCTATCTATTGGATATCGAAATCAGTATGACTTTGGAATCAACCCGGAAGGCGAACTCTTCGTTTATGACGCGGATATGGAATGGGATTTTGGAATGCCATGGTATCGCCCTACCCGAGTTAACCATGCTACGAGCGGCAGCGAGTTGGGATGGCGAAGCGGCACCGGAAAATGGCCAGCTTATTATCCAGATAGCCTTCCGGCGATGATCGATATTGGCCCGGGTTCCCCGGTGGGAGTTGAGTTTGGCACAGGCGCGAAATTTCCTGCGAAATACCAAAAAGCCCTTTTTATTTGCGATTGGACATTTGGGACCATGTATGCCCTGCATCTTACCCCAAAAGGAAGTAGTTATTCAGCCATAAAGGAAGAATTTGTTTCCCGAGCCCCCCTCCCCCTGACGGATGTCGTAATAGGGAAAGATGGCGCCATGTACTTCACCGTGGGTGGCCGGGGAACCCAATCCGAATTATACAGAATAACCTATATTGGAGATCTTCCAACCCACGCGGTTGACACAAATAATCGCGAAGAGATGTCAGAAAAAAGAGATCTGCGAAAAAAACTCGAATCCTTTCACGGAAATTCAGGGGCGCCCCAGACGGAAGTTGATTGGATAGTTTCCCAATTGGGAAGCGAGGATCGTTTTATCCGCTATGCCGCCAGAATTGCCTTGGAACACCAACCCGTTCCCAAATGGCAGGATTCCATTTTTAAAATCAATGATTCGCTGGCCCGAATTCAGGGAATTATTGCACTAACACATCAGGCAGAAAAAGCACTGAAAAGAAAAACTCTAAATTCTGCCCTTGATTTGGATTTCCTGTCAATGAACGAAATGACCCGTCTGGAATATCTACGGGCAATTCAACTGATTTTCATTCGAATGGGGGCTCCAAACCAGGAGGAACGCGATATTGCGCTGGCAAAGCTTGATTCGACATTTCCTGGAAAAAGTGATTTTGAAAATCGCGAGTTAATCAACGTATTGGTTTATCTCCAATCCCCCAGCATTGCGACCAAAACGGCCAAGCTTCTTGTCGCTCCATCAAAGGCCAATCGCGACGATTCCTTGGATCCATTGCTTGCTCGAAACAGGGGCTACGGCGGGACTATTTCGCAAGTGATGGCCAATCGACCTGACTCCCAAAAAATTCATTACCTGTTTGCTCTAAGGAACCTGAAAGATTACGGTGCATTAGAAAATAGGAAAGCCTTTTTCTCCGCACTAAATGAAGCGCGGACCAAATCAGGAGGCGCCAGCTACCAGGGTTTTCTGAATAATATCGAAAAGGAAGCTTACGAAAACGCAAAGGATACCGACCGTCTTGCAATCGAGGCGCTTGGCCTAAGGAAACCAGTAAAGATCGCAACCCTCCCCAAACCAGTTGGTCCGGGAAAACCATGGAGCTTGGGTGAATTGGAAGCACTCACAAAAAAAGGATTTCAAGGGCGCAGTTTTGAGAATGGAAAAAAATCTTTTTCATCCGCTCGATGCATTGTTTGTCACCGTTTTAACGGAGAAGGTGGCGCAACCGGCCCGGACCTAAGCCAGGTAGCTGGGCGCTTTGGCGCAAAGGACCTCTCGGAATCCATAATTGACCCCAATAAGGTAGTTTCGGATCAATACCGGGCATCTGTAATCGAAACCCATTCCGGGAAATTGATAACTGGCAAAATTGTAAGTGAAACCGCCACCGGCATTGTAATCCTTACAGATCCTGAAGACTCAACCAAAGTTCAGGAGATCAAAAAGACTGATTTGGCAGAAATAAAATCCTCGCCGGTTTCGCTAATGCCGGCGAAGCTTATCGATTCATTGAACCAGGACGAAGTCCTCGACCTGCTCGCATATATGCTTTCAAAGGGGGACTCAAAAAGTTCATATTTCTCAAAATAACTTTTAAAATCCAGACTCCAAGAATCGACTTGGATACCAAATTTTTGGAAATTTTTATCACACTATTTATAACTTTCTGAATTTCTTGCTGATTTTTTAAGCCATTCTTTTGGGAATGCTATTTTTTGGGTTGTTCCGGACTCATAAATTGCTTCCAGGAGTGCAATGGTTTCCAGGTTTTCCCGACCGCCCGAAATCGGATTACGATTTGTTTCGATCGCATTCATCAAATCCATCATGGGATATTGAAAAGCATCCGGAAACCATGTGGCATCCCATGCAGGCCGAATCCATTCACCCGGAAAATCAAGACATGTATATTCAAGGACACTTGGGGTATGCTTGGGCCAATCGGGCCAGCCTATTGTGCCTTTGGCAATCCCTCTTGTGCCTTCAAATCGCCAACGAATCTCGGAAGAAGGAGCACAGCCTTCTTTGACAGGGCCAGCCCAAACATCGTCCCAACCACTCGCCCTGGCTCCGCCATCGTATTCAAGAATATAAAGGCTAATCCCATCCCTGTGGTCAAATTTGGTGCGGGGATCTTGTCGAAAACTGGCAAAAACCCTGTCAGGGGTACCCAACCAAAATCGGAAAGTATCCAAATGGTGGATACTCATGATCCAGGTGGAAAGCGATCGCATACCTTTTGCCCACTCCATCCAATGGGGAACAGCCCTCATCTCGATTGTGGCAAGTACCGGTTCACCAAGAATGCCTCGGTCAATAAGCTGCTTTAAAGCATAAACGGATGGATCAAAACGCATGTTTTGATTCACTGCCAGCACTTTTCCACTTTGCCCGCAAAGGTTAACCAGACGCTCTGCCTCTACAAAAGACAATGCCAAAGGCTTTTGGGCAAGTATCCCCTTGAGGTGATTTGATCCAACCGCAGTCTCAATCACGGCTGGCTGGATCAAAGGTGGAACCGCAATGTCCAAAATTGACGGTTTGGTCTCTTCCAAAAGGTCAATGACATTCGACCCAACCCAGGGGATCAAATATTTTTCAGCAATTCTTCGGGTTTTTTCCAAATTGCGCCCAACAAGACCGCAAACTTCAAATCCCGCCTTTTGGTAGGCTAACAAATGGCATTCTTCAACGATAAACCCGGTCCCAACCACCCCAATTTTGTAATTGGGTAATTTTGTTTTTTCCGGGTGGGGTGAGGGTAAAAATCTCATGGAAAATACACTTGTGACAAAAGGAAAGGAAAACGAAAGCCAAGGCACCTAAAATGAATTTATGGCACAGTCAACACCGGGAAAGCGATCCATGCTGCTCCAAATCCTGATCGGCTTGGCAATTGGACTAGTCTCGATGGTCCTTGTATTGTTTTTTATTAAATGGTCAGCCTCAGGACCAAAAGACCTGGGAATTGCCAACGGTGGCCTTAAACCCTGTGGGAATAGCCCGAACTGCATTTGCTCAGAGGATTCCCGAAAAGGTTTTGGAACTGAACGAATTCCGTTTTTGGGCAAAGCCGAACCTGACTTCATTACCAGTAAATTGCGCTCATTACCTCGAACAAAAATAATAAAGGTTCTTAAAGGACCAACCATGGATCCGGTTTTGGGGGATATTCCCCCGGGTGGTTTTTTGATCCATGCCGAATCACGGAGCTTATTGATTGGATTTGTTGACGACATTCAAATTTATTTTACCCCTGGTTCAAACGAGCTACAAATCCGATCATCTTCACGAGCAGGTTATTCGGATCTTGGTGTAAACACATCCAGAGTTTCCAAAATTCGTTTATTGCTGAAAGAATAATTTTTTTTAACCTCTTAGGCATATGCAAAATAATTTGGATTTTTCATGAATTTATTCCTGGAATCATGAAATCTTGGCACCATTACCGGAACTTGCGCGTCACAAGTACTTATCTCCCATGGACTAATTAAACCTGGGCCTGAGAAAAAGCGCAATGTGTCAACTGGCAAATTTCTAAATCTGTACATGCAATTTGCTATTCTTGCCATTCTGAATGTAATTCAAATGCACTGATTGTGGTGGTGAAACTGGAATGCCATTCAACTTATCTATATACTTCGCAAATCATTATTTTCAGGATTCGCCGAAGTCAACCATTATCACAAAATACTATGCAATACAAACTGTAAATGAATACAAATCTCCAATTTTACATCACAAACAAAACTAATTAATAATTTTGATTAATATTTTATACAATATCTTACAGAGGCACCATTAAAATCACTTGTACCAAAAAAAAACGAAATAGCCCTGGTCACCCATCAGGCGGCACTATTTTCCAAACATTGCCGATACAAACAAAATGCAAAACGAATATTTTTATATTGGATCCCTGTCTTAAGGATGGGTGAATTTTTGGGGACCTTGAATTACCTACCAGGCTGGGGTATCCAAACATCTTGGTAGTTAAAGCCATTGGCCTCCATGGATCTGACCCGAAAGTTATTGCCATGATCGTTGTGATGCGTCCCGGATCTTCTTCCACATTGATTGAGCATGTTGTGTCGGAAATATCCCGCCATGGACTTTCCCCCAACACCATCGTCGGCACAGATCGGACAGTTATTGCAGCAGTTGGAAAGGAAAGAGAGGGGTTACAGTCCTCCCTGGAAACTTTGGAGGGGGTTGAAAAAGTCCTTCCGATCCTCGCTCCATACAAGATGGCGTCGAAGGAGGGACATCCGGAACCAACAGTCATTCGGATAAAGAACTTTATCTCCGGTGGCGGCAATATTGGGGTGATTGCGGGCCCATGTTCGGTGGAGGGAAAACAGGAAATCCTTGATGTAGCCCAAGAGATCAAGGCAATTGGAGCTACAGGTCTAAGAGGTGGCGCATTTAAACCAAGAACTAGTCCTTACAGCTTCCAAGGCCTTAAGGAAAAAGGATTGGAATATCTTGCAGAGGCTGGAGCAGCCACGGGATTGGCCGTTTTTACCGAGGTTATGGCACCAGAACATGTAGCCTTGGTATCCCATTACAGCGATGTTTTGCAAATTGGGGCAAGAAATATGCAAAACTACCCTCTTTTGGAAGCAGCTGGAGCTCAATCAAAACCTGTTTTGTTAAAACGGGGCCCCTCAGCAACCATGGAGGAGTTCCTTTTGGCCGCAGAGTACATTCTGAAAATGGGAAACCCTAATGTGCTGCTATGCGAGAGAGGAATTCGCACATTTGAGGAACACACCCGCTTTACGCTCCCCCTTGCGAGTGTTCCTTACTTGCAGGAAAAGACTCACCTTCCTGTGGTGGTTGACCCCAGTCACGGCACTGGAAAATCATCACTGGTCAAATCCATGTCACTTGCCTCGATCGCTGCCGGAGCAGATGCCTTGATCCTGGAGGTCCATCCCAATCCGGAAAAAGCCCTAAGCGACGGATACCAAACAATTAGCACATCAGCATTTCACCAACTGATGAAAGAGGCGAAATGCCTTGCGACAGCTTTAGGAAAAACGATTGGCTAAAAAAAGTTAGTTGTTGTGGAGAACGGCAACTCGCGGAAATTTGAAAATATCGCGAGGCCCACGGAAACGCGATTTCGGAGCAGTTGAAGACTTACAGCGAACCGACTCGGATCCACAGGAGGGACAAGGCCGGGACTCAATCACCTGTTGTTCATAAAATGACATTATGGGCATTTGCCAATGCAGGTCGCATTGGCCGCATTCCACAGAAACTGCGTCCACCCTGTTCACTCCGTGAACCCCAATAAAGCGGCCAATCCATGGCCACTCCGCCTCCAGAATGGTGGCTCAAAGGGTTTTATCGGCCACTCCAAAAGGAAAGTTAAATGTCAGCACAATACAAATTCACCTTTGGTCCATGGAATATCAGCACAGGGGCCGACCCATTTGGGCCCCCCGTTCGTGCTGAAGTCCCTTTCGCCAACAAAATTGCCGAATACAAGAAATTGGGTTTTGACGGCGTTCAATTCCATGATGATGATGTGGTTCCCGCTGACCTCTCGTGGGCAGAAACAGAAAAGGGCGCGAAAACGGTCAAAAAATTACTGGACGACAATGGACTTTTTTGTGAATTTATAGCTCCACGCCTCTGGGAAGACTCAAGAACCATTGATGGCGCGTACACAAATAATAACGCCGCCGAACGGAAGTATGCCCTTGAGCGTTCAAAAAAGGCCGTGGACATCGCCCACATTATGGGCACCAAGGATATTGTCCTTTGGCTCGCCCGCGAGGGAACCTATATTCGTGAGGCCAAGTGTCCAATAACCGCATCGCAGCAAATCCTCGATGCTGTCAACACAATTCTTGACCATGACAAAACCATCCGCATTCTTGGAGAGATGAAGCCGAACGAGCCAACAGATAGCGCCTATCTTCCAACAGTTGGACACTTCCTGGCACTTTGCTACCGGACAATTGATCCTTCCCGGTCGGGAGTTCTTATTGAGTCGGCGCACTCAATACTTGCAGGAATTGATCCATCTGAGGATATGGCTAATGCACTTTGGCATAACAAACTTTGGAGTGTTCACCTTAACGACCAAAACGGTTTGAAATATGACCAGGATAAAACATTCGGATCTGTTGACCTAAGACGAGCATTCAATCAGGTTTGGGTCCTTGAACGGGCAAACTACAACGGCTGCATCGGCCTTGATATAAAAGCCATGCGAACCACCAAGGCCGACCGCCAAACCGCCCATTTGAGCAACAGTCTTGAGCTTTTCAAACGCTTGGTGGAGGTCGCCCGCTCGGTTGACTCAGCAAAGGTTGAGGCATTCCGGGCAAGCAGAGACTATGAAGGATTGGAACTCTATATTGTTAATCGCCTCATGGGCCGCTAACAAACCTGGGATACTGAATGAGTAATGGCCGGGATACCATTTCCCGGCCATTGCTATTTTTAATTACGAAAAATAAAAAAAACTGGTTAAACTCTGCACAGGGACAATAAAATTTTTATATTTTTTGATTTCTCACCAAGAGCGTTTTGATTCCTCAATTTTTGGAAAACCTTTGAAACCACGACAAACCTGAATCCAAAAATTCGCTACCGGATACCCTTTGGCCGTTTTAAAAACAATTTCGCGACTTTCTGAAACGGTTTCAAAAGATGACGAAAGATATGGTGGAAGACCACCAACTACAATAAAATCCCTTCCCAGAAAATCCCCCGGGTTGTCAATTGGATTGTTCCAAAGGTCGTACTGACTATGTCGATCACCCGAAACCAAACCTATGGAATAAGCTTGTGGATGCCCCTTGCAGTATACTCCCAGCTCACCCGGAATCGACCAATGTGTCGCTACGAGAATAGGCTCCTTGCCCGAATGCGATAATTCTTCCCGAATCTTATCAACTTCTCCTGCAAGAAATTTCCACCCACGCAAGCGACAAACAGGATCCAATCGTCTTAATGGAGCAGGTTCCATCGGGTTGGGCTCTGGCAATACCCTGGCCAATACTGGATAAACCAAATCACTTTTATGAACAATCAAAACCAGGCCAAAACCCAAAAAGAGAAATGTGGCCAAAAATGCTAATGTACTGGCACGCCAGGATTTTGATGAGGACTCCATCTGTCGTGAAAGAAAATAGGCGCAAAGCGGCAGACCAGCCAAATAAGCGGTTACAGGCCAATTTACCTCGCCGCCGCCAGTCCTGACACTAAAGCCAAAAAATAGGATAAACATAGGAGCTGACATCCACCAAAGGTAAGTAATCCCCGAATTGAGCGCTTTTCCGGGACGATAAGTCACCATCGCACAAACCCAAGTCACAAACCAATACCCCAACAAAAGAGCGGCTTGCTCCCCTACATAACGAAAAGGACCTATCCAGTGTTTCGTGTTATTATGAGTCACGCCCGCGAGTTGACCGACATGGGCAAAAGTAACACCGGAATGCTGCCAGTTCCACCATAAAATAGGCGAAGCAACAAAGACTGCAACCAGGCCGGAAATCCAAACCCAAGGCTTTACCAGTTCTTTTCTGTGCGCAGGGTGAAAAATCAAAAATAAACCCAAACTTGGATAAAAGACCGCCATGGTGTATTTCGCAAGAATCCCAAATCCGACAACGATTCCTAATAAAATCCATGCCCGATTGCTTTGACTATTGATTGCCGACCATGCCAATAACAATGCAACGGCCCACAGGCATGTGTAGGGGGAATCAATCGTCATTATTGTGGACACAGCGGCGATTGGAGGAATGGTTAATGCCGAAACAACAACAAGAAACCCAAGCTTTTTTGAACCAAAAACCTTTTCCGTTAAAAGACAAAGACAAAGCACCAAGACTGTCCCAAAAATTGCCGCCGGAGTGCGAATAGCTGCGGTAAGGGAACCATTGAGATGCTCCGATACCCCTCCCAAGGTAAAATTCGCGGCGGCGATAACCCAAGCAACCAATGGTCCCTTGCTGTAATAACTCCAATCAAGGTGCCTTGCCCAATCCCAATAATGCGCCTCATCCTGGGCAAGGTCATAATCTGACCAACACCAAGTGTGAAACAGATGGAGGACTAACGAAACCAGTATGAAAGAGCGGGACAATTTCCCCGCGGTTTCGTGGCTCAAATGGGAAAACGGTTTGTTAAACAAGGTGACCAAGGATTATCTCCATTACAATTCAGACAATAGCCTGAGAACTGTGCCGGGATCAAGGGACACAAGGTGACCCAATTGCGTTCAGCCCCTGTGTAAAAAAAAACGAATTGGTATGGCGTCAAAATTTCGCTTTGGTGATGATGTTGCCGAGTGAAAAGGAGGATTTCCCATGCGAAATTTGTTTGCCCTGGTGGGTTTGGCGGTCGTGGTGTTTGGAGTATTGGGTTGGTATAAGGGCTGGTACACCGTGTCGTCGGACAAAGGTACTTTGCAGGTCGAACTTAATAAGGCCAAAGTCATTAACGATAGCAAGAAAATGGTGGAAAAAGGCGAAGAGATTTTGAACAGTTCCGAAAAATCCACTGCCCCGGGCAAGTAATTCAGCTTTCCAAAACGGTCAGGGCTGCCGAATTCAGGTCGTCAGCCCTAATTAAAAACAACCCGGGTCCGGTCCAGTGCTGCAGGCTCTCGAGAAGTATGCTTGCATTTTGATCCAGATTACCATTGCAAAATCGAACCCAAACAGGACGGTCCAAAGCACAAAAACGCCAAGCCAACTGCTTTCCCAGCTGATCCCAATGATCCTGGTCTATTGAAATATCTTTACTTTCAATTTCGACACACGACAAATCCACGAGCACCTTCGCTTTTGTGGGGACCCCTTCAAGCAAACGGTCCGACTGTTTTTCATTACCATAATATAATGACAACAAAAGATCAGACACACCAGAATCCACAATAATATCAAATACAGCCTCTTCCAACTTCGGCCCGATTTCCGAAGCTTTCAATGACAAGACATCCCATTCACCACACCAATTTATACCAGGAGGGGAATCCGAAACAGCTTCGGGGAGAATATGTAAAATTCGAATGGATTTCATACGGATCATCTTATTGGATGGGCACATCAATAGCGAACAATGAAATCAAGCATAAACCTAAAATCCTCCATGGCCCGATTGGAGGTACAAAGGAACTCCAAGGCTCCGCCTATCTGAAAATTTTCCGTGAACTTATACCTTAATCCCGGCGCCAAAGTCAGGTTTGTCAATCCCTTAACCTCAGAAGCCCCGACATTAAAAAGGTCGCCAGAATTGGTATTCATGGGAACAACATTGCCATTACCAAGGAAACTCATCAGGTTCATTTCAAAAGTTGGATACCACTTGTGCATATTGGCAATGTCATAATCCACATGGAGATTTGTGTTGAAGTAGGTTGTCCTGTCTCCATTGACACTTATTGGGACACCAATTGTGCCCATAAGGTTAAAGCTTCCGTAGCTGGTTCGAAAAATATTTTGCGCGGCGCTGATGTATGGGTTCAGGGAGGCGCCTCCCGAATTTTGTCCTACATCGCTTCCAGCAGGAATTTGAATCTGCAGGCCAGTTGCCAAAACAGTGTGGGATCTTTCGTTTCGCAAAAAAGTCCATTGGGGTGTCAGCCACACTTCTGAAAAACTGCTTTGGCTTCCACTTAATGAATTTCCACTGGAGTCAACCACGGTTGAATCCATCCAAATACCACCAAATTTATCAATCTTGAGGCTTAACTTTTCCGTTAAGGCCACCGAGCCTTGTACGCCAAACCAGTAAATATTTCCTCCGTTGAAAACAGGATTACCGGATGGAATGTGGTTGTAAAGAAAAAGCGGTTTGATTTGGGTCAACGACCTTGGATCCTGAAAAAGGAAGGGACTGGAAATTGGACTGGAAAACACATCAAATGCATGGTCCGACTGAAATAACTTCCTTTTGGAAAAATTATTCAATGCCAATGCATCCTTGGTATCTTCCCACCATTGCATGTTGGGATTGGAGGATCCACCAGCGGGCGGAGGCGGCAATGCTGGAGGATTTGCAGGTATGCTTCCTGAAGGTGGAGTCGCAAAAGCCGGAGGAGGCAAAGGAGCATCAGCCTGGGTTAAACGAATCGGGGCTGATGTGGAGAATGTCGAGGATGGAATTACGGTTGCAGGAAGTGGCATCCTTCCTGCTGCAGGAGGCGGCGGTGGTGGCACCATTGCCGGCGGAGGGTAGGCCGTTCCACCTGCTGGTGCAATAAGAGGAGCCTGGACTCCAGGTAGAACTCCTTGAACCGGTTGAAGCGTGTTTTCCAGCACGGGAACGGGTGCGCCAAGGGTCGCCGCCCCACCTTGAAATACCGCCGGACTACCAAAATTGGGTGTATTCACCATGGTTGGAACCGGTGCCACTTGGGCCCTGAGCTGCCCATTACATGCAGTGGCTGCAATTCCAACCAATAGCGCGGCGATCAGTTGATTTGATCGGCCTGACACGGCATACCCCCGTTCCACACCACGGTTTCAAGTCATACCTGCAAACTTTCAGAATGTAGGTTTCGATGTCCTATGCATAAAACAACATCCCATGTCCAGACCAAGTTTCCACAAATCCCTTGAATCATGAACCCCAAGGCCAGGTTCGACGATCATACAATTTGGATTTTCGCATACTTTCAACAGACAGTCCTTTCCTCGCTTCCCGTTTTCCTTTTAAAAAATCAGATGCGGTTCCCCGGGTCACATGGAGAAGCAGTCGGACCGAATTCCAAATAAAACGGACAAAATTCGCACCAAAAACCCCAGAGGGATACCTAAGGAAAATCCATTCCTCATTCCTGGCTTGCAATTCCATCAAAGGACCTTTGGGCGGGCCGTAGGATTTTCCACCCAAATGAACAACAACTGATTTGGGCTGACAGACAATCTGCCAACCTGCCTCCCTAAGCCTTAATGAAACATCAATATCGTCAAAATAGGCAATGAATTTTTCGTCCCAACCTCCAATCTGGGCTAGAGCCTTCACACGAAAAAAACCCGCACATCCACCACATGCCAAAACGGGATGGACTTCCCGTGGAACCCTTAGTGCTGACTTATTCCGGTATCGTTTACAAATTCGCCCCCAAAGATTCACCGTATCCCCGGCACTATCAACCCAATTCCCTGGCCTATCCTGCAATACTAGGGGGGCTACAGCAGCGATCTGGTTTTCTTTGGCAGCCTCCATTAAGGAAGGAAACCACCCGGGTTTTACAAAAGCATCATCATTTAGAAGCTGTACCCAATCGTAGCGGACAATTGCCAAACCACGATTTACCGAATGACAAAACCCTTTGGATGGACCAACCCTAACGAGTTCCAATCCTTTACCTGAAAACTCCTCCAGTATGGTCCCCAAATCCGGATCACCATCAGCCACTATGACGATTTGCAAACCACTTGGACCATTCTCAACTACAGATTTAACACACTTCCGAAGAAGGTTTCCGCCATAACGGGTAGGAATCAACACGGAAAACAAAGAAGCCACCCCAAATCATTGAAATTACAATGACCAACTCTACCCCTTGCGGTGAAGCTCTCCTGTACCCAAAAGGGTAAAAAGCCTTTGAATCGCAGTTGAAGTTTTTCCCTTGGTTGAATCCCGCAGGAGGGTTCCTAATGCCACCCACCATGATTCCGCAACCCAATTACCACAAAGCCGGGAATACCACACACCAAGGGAAGCTTCAGTCTTTAGGATTACACTCATTGCAAAATGCTGCCATTTCGGCCAATGTTTTCTAGTGTAAGTATATAATGCCATTCGGGTTGCAACACGCAAGTGACCAGGCACTTTTCGGCGGTGTAGTGGGTGATGGTGCACAGCTGTGACTGATTTATCAAGCCCGACCCTCCACCCACCCTTCACTGCCCTTTGACAGAAATCCACATCCTCGTAATAGAGAAAAAAATCTGGGTCAAATCTTCCCAAGGCCGACCAACAAGCCTTTGTTACAAGCAAACAACAACCTGACGCCCAATCGACCTTCCCATCCATGGGAATCGACAAATGGTATTTCCGGAATCTTCTTGGTAAAAATCGCCGAAAAATCGTGTTAATAAGACTTGGAAAAGGCCCGGTTGAGGGCTGAACAGTTCCCTCAGGATCAAGCATTCCAAATCCAATCACGCCCTGATTTACATGCCGAGACCTGTGGTCTTCACCAACATCGATGATCCTGTCAAGAAATCCCTCTCCAACGGTGATATCTGGATTAAGCAACAGCAACCATTCCCCATTGAAACCGTCGGCTCCAATGTTAACGGCCCTGGCAAAACCTTTGTTTTGTCGATTTCGTACCAACCGCAAGTTTGGAATTTTATTTAATTTTGCAACAAGTGAATTTGGTGGAGAGCCATTATCAACTACAACTATTTCGATCTTACCAGTGCGCCAGCTTATTGATTTGCATAGTTGACGCACCAAATCAATAGTCGATGACCACTGCCTATAATTGACAATGACCACCCTTAGGGCATGAGCCCCCAGCACCTTGCTGGCGCTCTCCTCAGCCCATTTCCTCAATCGAGGTTCGAAAGAATCTCGTTTCATGACAGGGGATTCCTTCCTTGGATCACCCTGGTTTTCCGATCTTCACGCCCCACGAGCTTCCACTTACCGAATTCCGCCCACGACTTCAGTGCGTGTGGTTTTCAGTGGTGCAAACTCCACCATTGCATTCCTGACCTTTCTCGCCTTGGCAGGAACCAGGTTCGTTGCAACAGGATTCGGCCTGGAGTTTGATCATTTTGGTAATGATGCGAGTCATTTCGCGCTTGGCTCGCTTGAGCCTTTGCTTTCTGATGTAACCAGGCTTGTTCCAACCCATTTTTTGCTCCTCCAAAAAATTAATTTTATCCATGATGGCCCCGCAAGCCAATGCTAATCTACCAGCAATTTTGGTCGGCAAGAAAACCAGCCCAAAACCACCCACGCTCATAAAGACGGCAAAATTGGATACCGGAGGCGAATTGATTACGCCTGAATCAAAAAAAACACCAAAATCCTTTACCTCTCCCCAGGGATAAGCAAAGAAACCCTTGATCCCAAAGGAAGTTCAGTCCAAGATAATGCTATTCACCAAAAAATCGGAGACTAACTCCATGAATCGGATCGCTTGGATTTGGTCTGCCTTGCTTTGCCTTGGCATTTTGCCCATGGCTGCGAGGGCAGACTACTACCTGATAATCATGGATTTGGCGAAAACACCCAAATTTGATGGCGGACCTACCGGTCAACCTGGAATGCCCGGTGGTGGTGAAGCCGGAGGAGGCCCTGGTTTGGGCGGCCCCGGGGGGGGAAGAGGACCGGGTGGTGGTGGTATGGGAATGCCTGGCGGCGCAGGCATGGCAGGCATGATGGGTGTTGGCGGCATGGGAATGCGTGGCGGCGCAGGCATGGCAGGCATGATGGGCGGTATCCCCGGAATGGGTGAGGGAGCCCCTGGTATGGGCCTCCCTGGCTTGGGTGGCTCAACAGGACCCGAACCCAATTTAATTTACGCCATCCTTGCACTTGGCGAGGAACGGGAATCTGGAGATGGCTTCTTAAAAAAGCAGCAATTGTTTCAAGCCAAATTGGAGAACGGCATTCCAGTGGTAGCCACCCATGCATTGGGTGGAACCTTGGCTGGTTCAGTTTTTATTAATAATCCCCAGTTCAACATAACTATTAAGCCTTTATCCAACACAACAAAAACAGGAAGGACAAAAGAACCATCTGTTCGACTTACCCGTGCACGCTTCGACGCCTATATCAACACCGTCAAACAAGTTAGCTCTTCTTCAGGCACACTGGATATCGCCAGATGGGCCCTCGAACACGGCCTTTTGGATAGCTTTCACGAATACATGACCAAAGTACCAACCCGCGATGACTACAAGTCAAATCCTGTGGCAATTCGCCAGAATGGAATTTACACACGGCTCAAAAAAGAAATTGAAGGTCGTGGAGCTAAAAATCCTTCCGATAACATTTTAAATCGCCTTGGATTGGACTCGAAGAACCTTGTTGAGGGCATTGATGACCCTAAGGCCCACTATTTAATTATTTCCCCGGGTGATGTTGACGACCTTAAAGATCGCCAAAAAATGCTTGAAGACCATTTCCAAGCTTTCTTTTATACTTTCGCCCTTCGTGGAATTGACCTGAAAGTCCCTGAAGAGAAACTTGTCGTTTATTTCCCCAAAAATGATGGAAAAGTGTTTAAGGAAATGGCGGGAATGTATCAACCAGGGTCAGAATCAACCACAGGATTCTTGGTCCGGGGAAGCAATACCTTGGTTATCACCCCAACAAGGGATGATGCCAACTTTATCGCACTTACCCGACTCCTCAAGCCATTTTGGGAAAGAGGATACTCCAAAGATGCTTTGCTTAAGCTTCCACCACCAAAGACGGGCGAGGTTTACGCTGGTAACCTGATGGCGGCAAATCAAGCCAAAGCAATTCCAAACGATCCAAACTTTTTTGGTTCATCAACTGCCCAAAACGAGGCTGTTTTCGTAATGATGGCCAACATTCTCAGAAAAAGTCTCCAACAAGAGGCAGAATTGGCAGCTATCACCAATTACGCTACCAGGCAATTGGCACAGGCAAGTGGCTTGCTTCCCGAAGGTATTTTTGCACCTGCTTGGGTTGAGAATGGATTGGCAATCTTTATGGAAACACCCATGGGCACCCCTTGGCGAAGCGTGGGCGGCCCAAACAGCCTAATGGTTCCTGCTTTCCGACGGCACCGCAAAGGCGCATTGGCAAAAGGCGAAACAGCCCCTGGAGAGATCGTCCAAAAAATTGTAACCGACCAATACTTTATACTTGCGGGGAAAAATCTACAGGACAAAAGCGCTTTAAGCTTGGCCCAAAGTTCCGCTTGGTCGTTTACTCATTACCTCATCAATCAGAATCCTGAGGGCTATAAACGCTATTGTACTTTGCTTGGTGAACTTTCGCCGGGTGTGGAACCATCACCAAAAATTTTGGACGAAATATTCATCAAGGCCTTCGCAAAAAATCCGTCTGCCACCCCCCAACAAACTTACAATGATATTGGCAGATCCTGGTGGGTAAACAACCAATTCCAAATTGACAATGCTGACACCTTGGTATCCAATGTCAGACGAATGCAAAAAGAATTCGGTATTGAGGAGGCTGCGGCAAATACACCGATTAGCATCCTGAGTCTCCTTTCTGGACTCGCTGTTCCGGCTGGCCCCCAGGCGGGTGCTCAAGGAAACCCAGGAATGCCTGGGATGGGTGGTCCAGGAATGCCCGCCGGGGGAAAACCCGGTGGTGCCGGTGCAGGTGGAAACTCGCCGGGAGCTATTGATTAATTTGATTCAATCGCAAATCAAAGTCCCAGCCGGATCCAATTCCTGCTGGGACTTTTTCATTGGCAATTTATGGATGTTGCGTCGTCTTAAAACTTATATTTTTTAAACTTCCAAAAATCAACCATAAAATTACACCTGCAACCAGTAAAAACAAACTTGTGTTTGATTCCAAACCAACCGGTCGGGGGTCATTTCGTAAAAGTTCATTCAAACCCCTATGCGCAGCATATCCTATCATAAATATCGATATAACCTGTCCTGGCTTGGGACGAAGAAAGCCCTCTGAAGTCAAAAGCACCCCTAACAGTAAAAACATGCTTATTGTTTCATAAACTTGGGCTGGCACCACGCCTATTGTTCTTGGAAAGTAACGGATTACCTTGGGAGGATCATTTGAAGCTGTTCCTTGAACTTCGAGCACCATTTCGTTTTGCCCTTCGGGCCAACCTTGCACAAAAAACGCCTCCGCTTCTTGAACCGAAGAAACATCCCGGCCCAAAATTTTCAGAATCCGGTCACCAGCTTTCAGGCCTGCCAAGTCGGCCCCAGACCCCAAGTCCACAGATCCCACCTGTGGGATTGCCGAAAGGCGATCATTTTTCCATGTGAATCCCGCAGCAGTCTGAATCCCATCTCCGGAAATACTGGAGCGCGGAGGTGATGGAAAAGGAAAGTGGATCGCCACGCAAGGGCATTCAGGGGTGACCGCCATACCAAAACAACAACCGTTAAGAAGACACCCAAGTCTGCCCAATCCAATACCGAGAGCCAGGGACGGGGCAAGGACATCGGCCAAAACCTTGGGGTCAATCCCCCTGGGCCGACAACGAAACCACCAGAAAATCAGGAAGGCAATGAAACCACCACCCAACGATCCATAAAGTATGATTCCACCCTTCCAAATCTTAAAAAACTCCATGGCATATTCAGCCAACGAGAGCCCTGGCAAATGATTCCAAAGAAAGAGAATCCTTGCTCCCGCAATCCCCCCCACAAATAAAAAAATAGTTAAATCGGACACCAACTCGACGGGTATGCCACGCGCCCTGGCTCTTCGATTGGCCAACCATGAACCCCCAACAAATGCAAGAAACAACATAAGGCCAAACCCAAAAATGGGAATTCCTCCAAATCCCTCTATGGGTATCCAAATTCGAAATAAAACCTGGTTCATTGGTTCAGGAATCCTTTCCAAAAAAGATTGTATTATGGCCCAGGCTTGGCTGGCAAAAGTGGGGCAATTTGCAGTTCCGGTGAATCACCCAAAAGAAAACCATCCAAAAGTCCAATCCGTCCCTGCTCTTTTAGTTTGGTTAAAATCCGCGAGGTTTCCTCTTCCCAAATTCGCCTGAAATGGGATGCCCTGTCAGCATTTTCCCCCAGGGCCCCCAAACGAAGGCCAAACCTTTCCACATCCCTTTTCGCCATTTCTCTCGATGTGAAGGCGTCTGCCTTGGCGGCTGCAATTTGCCGATATGACTCGGATTGGGCTTGCTGACGAATTGTTTGATTATCCTGTTGGGCTTTGGTAACAAGGGTTTGCCGATTTGCTTCGCTCCTTGAAACCAAATCAAATGACGATTGAACTTCCTTGGGTGGGCCAACCTTTGCCCCTGTGATCTCGAGGATACGGATTCCCAACTCATCCTCAAAAGGTCCTTCACGCAAGCTACGAGTTAATTCACCTGACAGACTGATTCTTCCTTCCAGAAGAAGCTGATCAACACCGCGAATCGCCGCCCAAGTGGCCAAAAGAGCCTCGACTTCTGCCCGAAGAAGTTCTTCCCGAATCTTTGACTGAAGATGGTACTGCCAGATTTTTTGCCTGTCTGGCTGATATCGAAGAATCAAACCGGTAAGGATCAGGTTTTGGTCTCCTGTCACCAATCGCCCCGCGGGATTTCCTTCTGGATCCTCTTCAAAAGCATCCCCAAGGTTAACGCTTTGCACTGTATCAACTCGGATTTTGACAACCTTGTCTATTCCCAACGGGAGAGTCATATGCAAACCGGGCTCAAGCACTGGCTCAAGCCGGGAGCCAAATCGAAAAATCAAAGCGTTTTCCCCTTGGTTGACCTGAACCAGGGAAGAAAGCCCCAACCCAAATACCAAAAACAATCCACAGGACCAAAGGAATCGATTGAACATCAAGGCCGCCTTTCCATTGGCATTGGG
>CAWUOD010000007.1:0-18878 GCA_963923115.1 uncultured Singulisphaera sp. | reverse complement strand
CTATGCCTTTATCGAAAACGACCGCCTCACCCAACCACCGACCGGGGAGTTGGAGTTCGCCATGATGCTGGGCAAAAACAAGGGAAAAACCCGGAAGGGTCCTGGGGCTCCGGGATTTGACGCGGCTGGTGTGCTGCCTGTTTTGACGGAAAAAGCGGTTGGATACATCAACTCACGAAAAAAAGATGTCCCCTTTTTCCTTTACCTGCCTTTGGCGGCGCCCCACACTCCAATCCTCCCCAACACGCCTTTTCAGGGAAAAAGCGGGCTGAACCCTTATGGCGATTTTGTGATGGAAACGGATGCGGCAATAGGAAAGGTCGCAAAAGCGGTCGAGAAAGCCGGGCTGGTGGACAACACACTCTTTGTTATCACCAGTGACAATGGTTGCTCGCCCATGGCGGATCTCCCGGCCCTTTTGGCAAAAGGGCATAATCCCAACTATCACTTCCGTGGACACAAAGCGGACATCTTTGAAGGGGGACATCGGGTTCCTTTTCTTGTGCGATGGCCGGGGAAAATCCAACCGGGTGGATCAAGCGAGCGCCTGGTATGCCTGACCGACCTGATGGCCACATTCGCGGAGGTGACGGGCGCGGTGCTTCAGGATCATGCGGCCGAGGACAGCTTCAGTTTTGCGGATCTTTTGGGAATAATCCACCCGACCGGGAAACGGGAAAGACCACGCCGCGAATCGATTGTTCATCATTCCATCAATGGATCATTTGCGATTCGTCGGGGATCATGGAAATTGGCCCTATGCCCCGATTCGGGAGGATGGAGTGCTCCGCAACCCAAATCGGCCAACGCAAAAAACCTTCCACAAAGTCAATTGTTCGATTTGGCAAGCGATATTGGGGAAACCACAAACCTCCTCGAGTCCCACCCCGAAAAAGCGGCCTCGCTGGAGCAGGAAATGGGAGTACTGGTGGCAAATGGGCGAAGCCGACCCGGTACAAGGCAACAAAATGAGGGCACAATCAAACTTCGACCCTAGGATTTCATCCAATTTTCTTCCCTTACAAACAGGATTTGGATTAGATTTACCTAATGTTGATTTTCGACTTTCCACAAAGTTGGAATTTCCTCCAGGGAGGGCTCACATGAGACGCTTCGCGCTTGGCCTGTTAGTGGTTTCAGCTTTGGGTGGTGCCGTATTCCTTTCCCAAAGCACGGGATATCAGTCCAACCCCAAACAGATCTCCGAGGGATTCCAGATTCAGGTCGAGGAGAAAAACCCTTTCACCGGCTTGAAACCAAATGCCGCGCCGGAACAGTTTCAATTCGCAATCATCTCCGACCGCACAGGCTCCCACCGTCCTGGTGTGTTTTCCAAGGCTGTTCAACAAATCAACCTGCTTCAGCCAGAATTTGTTATGTCCGTGGGCGACCTGATCGAGGGATCCCAGGACCCCAAAGTCAATCGTGAACAATGGAACGAATTCAATTCGTACACCAGCCAATTCCAGATGCCCTTCTTTTATGTGACGGGCAACCACGATTCCGCCAACGCCGCCCTTTCGGCGGTTTGGAAAGAGAAATACGGCCGCAAGTCCTATCACTTCACCTACAAGAATTGCCTTTTCATCACCCTGAACACGAATGATGAGGCTGGGGATGACCCCAAAGTCTCCGCAAGCTTCCGCAAGGAAAGGCTCGGCAAAGAGCAGCTGGCCCGTGTCGCGGGGGCCATCAGGGACAACCCGAATGTTCTTCACACCTTTGTCTTTTTGCACCACCCCATCTGGAATGCCAAGGACACAAGGGAAAACGGTTGGGACGAGTTTGAGGAGCTGCTCGGCGACAAGGCCACAACCATTTTCTGTGGTCACATTCACACCTTCCGCAAGTTCGTGCGCAAAGGGCGAAACCTATATCAGCTTGCCACCACGGGAGGGGGCAGCGCGATGCGTGGTGTGGAATATGGGGAGTTTGATCAGGTCGCTTGGGTGACGGTAAAGAACAGCGGACCTGTGATCAGTCACATCAACCTCGACGGGATTTACAAGGAAGACCTCTCCCCATTCGAAAGCACCGAACCCGGCCGGGTGGCTACTTTGCCCAAGGAATTGACCCGCGTCTATGGCACCGCCACGCTTCGTGGCAAACCGGCCGAAGGACTTCTGGCGGTGTTCACGGAAATCCCGGAGGATCCCAAAACAAAGCCTTATTCAGGCAACGCAAGAACCACGAAAAAAGGATCCTTTGAAGTATATGCGGAAAGGGGAGCCCCCGGTCTGAAGCCGGGCAAGTACAAGGTTCACTTTGTGCCGGCGCCCCCGCTGGTTATCGATCCCGCCAAAAAGACTGGTGAAAACCCGGTGCCTGAGCGTTTCCGCAGCGGAGCCACCACCCCTTTGGTGATTGAGGTTCCCAAGGGCGACGGAACCTCCTTCACCTTCAACCTCGAATAGTCCCAGGTTTCGTCTCCAACGGAAACACCCGGCGGTTTTACTCCCGCCGGGTGTTTTTTATTTGGTCAAAAAAAGCCTGGGAACCATCAACCCGATATCGCGCAGGTGGTGACGGCCTGGACCAGTCCCCCAAGGGGATCTTTGGTGGGCAAAAATTCGTGGCCGACAAAGCCCCTGTACCCTGAATTCCAAAGGGCCTGGATCACGGGTTTGTATTGGATTTCCTGGCCGGGATCGAGCTCGCACCGTCCGGGATTCCCGGCTGTGTGCACATGTCCGATCAATTCGCCCAGTTGCCTGATCCTGCGAATGAGGTCGCCGTGCATAATCTGCACATGATAGATGTCAAATAGGATTTTGATCCGTGGAGAACCGACCGCCCGGACGAGCTCCGCGACATCATCGAGATTGTCCCCCATGTATTCGGGATGGCCTTTCATCGGGTGACTGTCGTCCCGGCTGTTGAGATGTTCGATGCAAAGGGTCACCTTTTGTTTTTCGGCGACCCTCGCCATTTCTTTCAGCGATTTGAGACAGTGCTTATAGCCCTCATCTTTTGGGATGATTCCGCTTTTCGGATCGCCCGGCTTGATGTATTTGGATCCCACAAAACCGATCACGGAACCGATCCCCTCCCGCGAGGCATCCTCGATGGCCTTGGTTGTCAGGGATCGCACCTCGTCAATGATGGCGGGGTTGTTGAATCCTTTTGCCCAGCCTGTGTTGTTTGTCGCGATGGCGCAGACGAGTCCATGTTTTCGGAGTGTGGGCCATTCATCGGGCGTGACCAGTTCCACCGATTGGCAACCGGAGTCTTTTGCCGCCTGGCAAACCTGGTCAAGGGACCATTTGGGTCCAAAGCTCCTCCAGCACCATGCCACGATGGATTGCCTGAGGCTACCCGGGTCGGGAGAATTTGTCGCCAAAATCGCGGGGGCGATTCCGGCGGCCGCGGTGAGGGTCATGGCATTTCTTCTGTTCAAGGGAATGGACTCCAAAAGGGCCTAGGGCTTTCCGGGGGCGGATCTGAGTCCGGCGCTGTTGATGGCGATAACCTCGTATTGGTCAGAATCAGAGTGTTTGAGGTCTTTGTATTCCATAATTGGCAGGGGGGCGGTCGGCGTGTCGTGATAGCTGAGTCCCTGAAAAAGGGGGCGACCAAACGAGGCGACCGACTTTTCTGGCAGGGTCGCGATCCTTTTGCCATTTTTTTTAATCTCAAACGACCGGATACCACTCTCGAAATCGGCATCCGCCTCCCAGCTTAGTGTGAGGGTTGACGGCGTGTCGCCTGGCCGGGACCTCACACGGGGAGCCGGAGGCGCGGTCAGGTCCGCCACGGTGCCGCTTATGACATAGTCGAGAAAGGCCTGGGCGACGGCTTCCCCTGGGATCCACCCGGCTTTGGCTTTGTCCCCTTTGAATAGACGGGCGGAAACGGGTTTGTTGTCGGGGCCGACCCAGAAGCCTGATTGGGGGTCAATGGGCAAAAGCGATCCGTCCATCGCAAGCCTTGCCTTGAGACAGGCATCAAACCAGGGAATGGCGAGGTAGCGACTGTCCCCGCAATCATGGGCCGACCGGGGATCGGGAGCGAAGAGTGCGGGGGCGTTGTTTTGCCGCCAGGCGGCGAACATGGCCTCCGCGCCGGTCCAGGCCCCGTCAAAGCGCTTGTCGCCTTTTTCCCTAAATCCCGGATTAAGCACAATAGGGATTCCATAGGCCTCCTTTGGAACCTCCACTTTGGGAATTTGTCCGCTGGTCCACACCGGATACGCCGTTCCCGAACGGCACCAAACAGCGACGACCTTTCCGGGATGGCGGGCCATCAGGATGCTCGCCCAGAAACCACCCCCCGAATGTCCCCAAAGACACCATGGCACCGAGGCGATTTCGGGATGTCCGGATTGATTTGCCAAATCCCCAAGGGCCGCCAGAAACACCGCTTCAGATCCATTGCGCGGATCGCACCAATTACGACAGTCATCCTTGTCTTTTTGGGAATAGGTCGGCCCAAGAAGCGCGCAATCGTTGCGTCTGGCCAGTTCACGCCAATGGAGGTCAAACGCGGCGGTTTCACCACCCTTGCAGGCCCCTTCGCCACAGCCGTGTTGATGGACTATGATTCCGCGGACCTTTTTGACTCCCGGTGGAATCCAAAGGATATGGCGAACCGGATATGTCAGCTCACAAGATTTTTCCGATCCGGCATAAGAATATTCAAACACCTGGGCCAAAGCGGGGCTGGACGACAAAATGAACCAACTCATCACTGCCATCCCGATTGCAATCAGGTGTTTCATGGTCGAATTCCCTGGGTTGAAACCCATTACGATTTGGGCGGGGGAGGCAAGACGCCGGGTCCTGGTGGAATGATACGAAATTGTCCAGGAAGCCGACCCGGCAATGACTCCGTTAACCCCGGAGTCCTTGTCCGGATTGGATCCAGGGATGGTGTGGGAAGAATGGTTTATTTCGGCGCGTCCTTATTTATTAGACGCGGGCTTATTTATTAGAGACAGCCATGGCGGCTATGACTTCCTCAACCCTGACATCCGGGAAAAGGCGCACCTCGCCGGCCCGAACCGGAAGGATAAACCTTAGCTGGCCCGCCTCGGCTTTCTTGTCGGAACGCATGATGTCGATCATCTTGTCGATGGGCCATTTGGAATCTCGCTCGACCGGAAGGCCAAACGCCTCCAGCAGCCTCTGCTGTCGCTCTGCCAGTGCGGGGGAAATCAGACCCCGGGCCGCCGCAAGCCTGGCGGCCGCCTGCATCCCGGCGGATACCGCCTCGCCATGCAGCCACGAACCATAACCGGCGACAGTCTCATAGGCATGGGCGAAGGTGTGACCATAGTTGAGAATCGCGCGCAAGCCTGTCTCCTCACGCTCGTCCTTTGAGACGACATCGGCCTTGAGTTCACAGCAACGCGCGACAACAGGACCGAGAACCCTGGGATCACGGGACAAAATCGGGCCAACATTCTGTTCAAGAATTTCAAGAAACGGAGCATCCATGATCATGCCATATTTGACGACTTCGGCCAGGCCGCTTCGGTATTCCCGATCGGGAAGGGTTTGAAGCGTGCCGATATCGATCCAGACCCCGATCGGTTGGTGAAAACAACCAACAAGGTTTTTTCCCCGGGAAAGGTTCACACCCGTTTTACCCCCGACAGAGCTGTCCACCATGCTCAGGAGAGTCGTCGGAACCATAAGAAAGGGAAGCCCGCGCAGATAGGTCGCGGCGACATAGCCGGTCAGATCGCCTGTCACGCCGCCTCCAAGTGCCACAAGAAGGGTTTTGCGGTCGGCTTTGAGATCAAGCAACCTTTCGTAAAGGGAGGCGGCCATCGCCAGGGATTTTTGGCCCTCGCCCGGATAGAGAATGGTCGATTCCACCCGGTAGCCCGCTTTTTCGAGTGAAGCCTTGAGATTCGGAAGGTGCGGGGCGGCTCCGCGATCCACCACCACAAAAGAGAGACCGCTTTTGTTCCTTGAACGGGCCAGGCCGCCCGGCGAGGAGGTCGGTCCGGAGGATCCCGGATCACCGGGCCATGGATGCCGGTCGCCCGGAAGGACGATCCGGTAGGATCGTTCCCCAAGGTTCACGGGGACGGTGAGGGCATCGGGTTCGGGAGGGTGTTCGGACACGGCGGCTCAGTCTTTCGCGATAAGGATGCCGGATTTTTGGAGTTCGACAAGCGCCAATGGCAGGCTTTGGGCCAATAGGGCGCGAATTTGGGTCGCATCGGTGACAGGCTGCCCATTATTCCCAAGGGTCCATTCGCCCGCTTGGCATTTTTTTATGATGGCGTCGACCACCTGATCAAGGGTGGTGGCGCCATCAAACAGGCCAACGAGAACCCTTTGGAGATCGTTAATGCGGACTGTGTTGTGCCATATTGTTGTCGCCTCGTTCATCTGGGCGTTGGCCTGGAGTCTCGCGGGGCCAAAAGCCAGGGGTTTGTCATCCGGCAGGGTCGCTTTCCTGATCTTGTTGGACCGGAGCCGGACAAGGCCGCCGCAAAAACCCTTGACCAAAAGCTCCTCGAGCAGATTTGTGTCGTTGGGTTGCGGTCCGCCCAATTGGGCACGGGTTTTTTCCAGCCATTCGTCGAACAGAAGGTTTTCCGGCCATTCCTGGGACAAGGTCAAAAGAGCGGCCCGGACGACGGCGACATTGCTTTTGAGGGTTCGGCCCTCGGGATCGGTGAATGTTTGCTCGCCGGGTTGGTTCAACGGGATTGCCGGTTCCATTCGGAAAAAATTGGCGATATGGAACCGCTTGAGGCTCTTGGCGTCGATGTGTCTGGTCAGACCGGGGGTGTTTTGCGCCAGGGTGAGGATGGTTCGGCGAAAGCGCCTGTTTCGGAAAAAATCAATGTATTGTTCCATCAGGAGGATGTTCCCCCCCGAAATGGTCTCCAGAGCGCGAAGCACATCGGGCCCCATGAAGTGGGGCATCATTTCGTCGATATGGGATTCGCCCAGGTAATTGAGACCGTTCTTGTGGGCCTCGGCCATGAAGTCCTTGAAATAGAAGGGGACATTGGTCTCCTCCATGTGTTCGTGGAGGAGATAATCGTCGGGGGCCGCCTTCAGCAGCTCCACCTCGGATGCGAGGAGCTTGCTGAACGCGGTGTTGGGTTCGGCGTTTTTCTCGATGAAATCAAGGATGGCGCGGGCCTGCTGGACCTGTTCCTTCGCGGTTGGGCGGCTTCCGGCATGATAGTTCATCATGTCGCGAATAATTTCGCGCATTTTCCATCCGGGATATGTGTTGTAGCTGATATAGGCTATGCCCTGGGGGGAGAGGGTTTCACGGCAGATCCCCAGGATCTTGTCACGGACGGGTCCGGGGACCCAGGAAAACACACCGTGGCAAATAATGTAGTCAAATTTGCCATGGGCCGAGCAGTCGAAATCGAGGATATCCTGGTGCAGGATTTGGGCATTGGCGAGTCCCAGATCCCTCACCGACGCGGCACCCTGATCCGCCTGGACCCTGGAGTAGTCGATCCCCAGGAAGGTGCCTTCAGGGTTTGTGCATGCCACGGGCAATATGTTTCCACCCGCCGCGCATCCAATCTCCAGAACCCGGGCACGGGAAAGCGGGGTGGGGTTCATTCCAAACACCGTTGCCATCACGGCCAGATGTTCGGGATGGGTTGTCATGAACGCCCGGCTGGTATAGGGAATTTCGTCGTATTTGTTCGCGGAGGGAACGGGTGCCATCTGGGACATTCGAGCCTCTTTTGTTGGGAACCGGGTGGTTTTGAAAATCAAAAATATCAGGCAGGAGCCAGGGACAAGTTCGAACGAACCTGATCCAACGCCCCAAAATCGCGGGCCAACCAGAAATTCGGGTTGGACCCGTCGGTGATACTAACAGGAGGAGGTTCCGGAAGTCGAGAGACTAATCGATTCCCTGGGCGGCAAGCCAACGCTCGGCATCCAGCGCCGATTGACATCCCGAAGCGGCGGCGGTGATCGCCTGGCGATAATAGTCGTCGCCAACATCCCCGGCGGCAAAAACCCCCTCGACGGAGCTGTTCGTCCGGTGGGACACCGGCCAGACCAGGTATCCCTTTTCGTTGGTGGCCAGTTGGCCACCAAGAAAATCGGTGTTGGGAGTGTGGCCTATCGCGACGAAAAGTCCCGTGGCGCTGATTTCCGAGATGGATCCGTCCACTGTCGACTTGACCTTTACTCCGGTGAGCCCTTCGGCGTCGTTACCCAAACATTCCACGACCTGGGCATTCCAGACGGGCGTGATTTTGGGATTTGACAAAGCACGCTGCTCCATCACCTTGCTGGCGCGGAGTTTGTCGCGCCGGTGGACCAGATAGACAACGCTGGCAAATTTGGAAAGGTAGCTCGCCTCTTCGACGGCGCTGTCCCCCCCGCCGACAACCACAAGGGGCTTGTTGCGAAAGCGTGGCAGAGCCCCATCGCATACCGCGCAAGCGGAAACGCCACGGTTCTTGTAGGTCTCCTCGGAGGGCAGACCGATATAGTTGGCCCGGGCGCCCGTGGCAATTATGACGGAATGGGCCTGAACCGTGCCATTTTCTATGGAGGTCAGGGTGAAAGGACGCTTGGAGAAGTCGACCTTGATGATGTCGTCGGTGATGATTTTTGCGCCACAGTTGACCGCTTGCTGACGCATCAGTTCCATGAGTTCAGGGCCGGTAACCCCGTGAGCGGGTTGTTTTTCGTTATCCAGGACCCAAAACGGACGGCGATCCTCGGGGAGAGCCCCCGCCAGGTATTCGCGAAGCGGACCCGAGGGGAAACCGGGATAATTCTCGACTTCGGTGGTCAGGTTGAGCTGGCCGAGAGGGAGCGTTCCCTTAAGGCGGTTGGCTTCGGTGATGGCGCCCTCGAAAACAAGGGGGCTGAGGCTGGCGCGGGCCGCATAAATTGCCGCCGCCCATCCTGCCGGGCCGGAACCCACGATGACCACCTTCTCGATGCCTTGGCTGCTCATTGGAAACCCCCGGGAGTTGGGATAAATTTTGATTATGTTTTTATGTTAGGGTGGCGTCTTTGGCGTTCAACTTGCCCCTCGGGCCGTGCATGCTAGCCTTGATTTTATGGGGAAAGACCTGGCCGCGGGTGTTGGCAGGCCAAATCCCTTTGGAAAACCTCTCCATGAGCGATGGCCCCAAACAATCCGGACGCCGCCTGATCGACCTTCGTGAAATCCTTCGCTATGTCCCCCGATTTCGTGATCGCGTCTTTGTGATCGCGGTGGACGGAGCGGTGGTGGAGGACGAAAACTTCCGAAATGTACTTTTGGATCTGGCCCTTTTGCGTTCGCTGCGGGTTGGAGTTGTCCTTGTCCATGGGGCTGCCCACCAGTTGGAGCGTTTGGGCCAACAAATGGGACAGGTTCCCAGCAATCTGGACGGATCGGGAGTAACCGATGAGTCCACCCTCCAACTTGCCTTGCTTGCTTCGGGCCGGGTCAGTCATGAACTCCTGGAGGGCCTAAGCCAGGCGGACCTTCGAGGCGCCGTAACCAACGCGGTGGTGGCCCACCCCGCGGGAATCCTGTCAGGAATTGATCATCTCCACACCGGCAGGGTGGAGCGGATCGACTCGGATATGATTCGAAGCCTTTTGAACATTGATATGGTTCCGGTCGTTCCGCCCATCGGTTATGACGGCGAAGGTAAATCGTATCGGCTTAACAGCGATATCGTGGCGGTGGAACTGGCCCGGGCGCTCCAGGCAACCAAAATTGTCTATCTCACCACCCGTCAGGGAATCGAGATTTCCCGATCCAAAGCCGGGGAGGCATTGGGCCAGGGGCATCCCGAACTCCGGGGCGCCGCACCCGATACGCGTGTGCTATTGCGTCAGCTTTCCCAGGAGGAGGCGTCCGCACTGGCGAAACGGGGACGCGGCGAATTGCCGCCAGATGTCCTTTCCAAACTGGATCAGGCACTCAAGGCGGTGGAAGGGGGAATCCCACGGGTCCATATCATCGATGGCCGGGTGGAAGAAGGGCTTTTGGCCGAGGTTTTCTCCAATGAGGGGATTGGGACGCTGATTCACGCCAATGAATACCAGGCGATTCGTCGCGCCCGCAAGAAGGATGCCCCGGCCATCCATCGGCTGATCGCGAAATCGGTCGCCAACGACGAACTTCTCAAGCGGACACGGACCGAAATCGAAAGACAGGCCGAAGATTTCTTTGTGTTCGAGGTCGATCGCGAGCCCGTGGGCTGTGTCGCCGTGCATCCTTTCCCGGAAAAGAGCATGGTCGAGCTGGCCTGTTTGTGCGTTGATCCCCGATACGAAAATCAGGGAATAGGCCAGCGGCTGATGCAGTTCGCCGAAAACCAGGCGCGCGGCACGGGGTATGCCCGGATTTTCTGTCTTTCGACGCAGACATTCAATTTTTTCCAGCAAAAAGGCGGATTCAGCCCGGGGTCGCCCGAGGACCTTCCACCCGCGCGCCGGGAAAAATACGAAAAAAGCGGGCGAAAAAGTCTTGTATTGTTCAAGTCGGCGAAGTAGCCGCCTTTTGCCAAGCGACACAAAATCGCCCGGGAGCCATTGGATTCGGGGCCGACGGAAACAAACCATGAAGATAGACCCGGCGACCCTCGACCCCAGGAATCGCTACAACCTGCTGATCGGTTCGGTGGTGCCCCGCCCGATTGCGGTCGTTGGGACCTATGGGCCGGGAAATGTCGCCAATTTGGCGCCTTTCAGTTTTTTCAACGCGGTAAGCGCCGACCCGATGCTGGTGATGCTCGGGATAGCCAACAATCCCCAGGGAGAACCAAAAGACTCCCTGAGAAATCTGTCGCCGGTCGCGGAGGGTGGCCGGGGTGCGTTCACGATCGGCATCGCCCATCGGGAGATCCTTGGGCGGATCGTGTCCTGCGCCGAGCCATTGCCTCCAAATGAGAGTGAATTTGAACTTTCCGGATTGACGCCCGGGCACGCGGATATTGTCGATGCGCCTATTGTCGTCGAGGCAAAAATCACCCTGGAGTGCAAAACCCATTCCATCACCCGTTTCAAGCCGGGTGTCCCGGGAGCGGGAAACCTGGTTCTGGGCGAGATTGTCATGATCCATTTGGCGGATTCATTGGCCAACGAACGCAACCATATCGACCCCGGCTTGCTGGACGCCGTTGGGCGCCTGGGAGGTTTTGGATATTGCTCCATCCGGGAGCGAACCACAGTCCCCCCGGGACGAGAGGCCCTTGCCTCGGAAATTCGATGGGGATAATGCGGACGGCCTTGCACCGTCCGGTTGCCAGGAGGCTTGTGGTCCCGGGAATGGCGGCTATTGCGCCAGATTTTCGAGTTTTCCCACCCATTGGTTGAAATGTGGGCAAACCCGACGAAGGGCAGGCAGCCCCACCCGCTTGGTTGCGATAACTCCGTGAATGGCTTTTCGATAATCATCAAATATCCGCATCAGACGCTTTGACGGGGCGGTTTCCGGGCTGTCATTAATCAATTCCGGATTGGGGTAATCACGCCGAATATCCCCGACAACCCCGAGCATTTCCGGGGCCCTCAACACATCGCAAAGGACTTCAGTATCGGCGAAAACAAGCGCCTCGAACTCGTGGATCTGCACATGGGGGAGGAAACGCTCGCGGGGAAATCGGCTCCCCAAACACAAACCAATGTCCTCATGGATCTCTTTCTCCACCCAAAGAGCATTTTCGGGATAGGCAAGACGACCGGCATGGACCCGGCCAGGCCAGGAGTCCGGCATCCCATAAAAATCAAAAAGCGTGGTCAGGATCGAGAACCGGTCCCGACAAAGCCAATTGAGGATCTCTCTTTGTGCTCTTGGGTATTCTCCGATTCCCCCACGGTGGCCGGGCCTGCCCATCTGGTGCGCCGTGATAACTATGCCCCGGGCGTCAAGCCATGGACCAAGTACCTCGCGCACAAACAGCTCCTCCGTGCGCCCCTCCACCAACGCGACGACCCTTTGGATATGGTTTTCCCTCCGGTTTGATTCCCTACTCATGGTTGGGACCTCCACCACATAGGTTCTTTTGCCACAGCTCCCCGAGGGTATAATCGTCGAGCCATTCCCTCCAGGCTTCCCCTGATAGCCGCTCAAAAATTGACTCCCCCTTGCGCCGACTCACTACAACGACATGTTCAGGGTCGAAATGGTCAAGAAATACTGGAGATTGGGTGGAAAGTATGATTTGGGCTTTTTTGGATGCCGAGCGGACAAGATTCGCGACCAATGCCAAACCGCATGGATGGAGTCCCAATTCCGGCTCGTCTATCACAAGTGTCCCGGGAGGTTGGGGCTGAAGCAAAGCCACCGCCAAACAGACAAAGCGGATGGTCCCATCGGAAAGGTCCATGGGCTGAAAGGGATAATCGCTTCCCGTTTGCCGCCATTCAAGCCGAATCCGTTCACCAACGCCGGAATCTTCGGGACGGAGCACAAAGTCGTCGAAAAAAGGCGCGCCTATCCGAACCGTGTCCCGAATAAGCGTATAGCTGGCTGGATCCTTTTCGCGCAAATAATAAAGAACCGAGGCGATATTCGAGGCATCATGACGCAACCATTCCCTGTCGCGGGCCTCGTGGGGCATTCGCATCGGAGCCAGACGACTTGTGTCATGAAAATGGTAGACAATCCATTGGGAAAGAGCCTCAAAAACGGATGTGGCCATTTCTGCTGGGCCGTCCTGAACCTGGTTTGGTGGCGCCGGTTTTGGAATCACGGAATCCAAAAGCCCCCGGGGTAAATCGACCCAGGGGTTTGTTTCTGGAGTCGGCCGAAATTTTCGCACACGCTCGTCGATAAGTTGCATGCCATCGGAGGCGGTCAAGCAAAGGTCAAATCGATAACCAAGGTCCCCAAAATCGAGTTCCACCTGGATCCTTGGGGTGTGTTTGGGTCCCAGGTGAAAAAAACCCGATCCTCCCCCACGATTGCGGATGTATCGGGACAAAGCGCCATCGACGATCGCCCGCATCATCCTGAAGAATTCGATGAAGTTGCTTTTGCCGGCGCCATTGGCTCCAATCAGTATGTTGATATTGTTCAGCGATAACCGGTTCAGTTCACCGATGGATCGAAAACCCTTGAGGGTTATGGTTTGAAGCGCGGGACCCATAAATCCCCCTTTCCGGGAACAAAAGCGGGCGAATGCAACATTTTCCCAGAAGTGTTGCCCTCCATGCATTCTATGTCGGATTGTCACCCGGATTGCGTTTGGTTCGACTTCTTTTTGCGACAAAACATGGAGGGCATCAGCCCCTATCGTTGATCCTTTTGGCGGGATGGCATCAATGGGTTCTTAATGATTATGAATTCCTAGAATGTCTGGGCCCCAAACCCCATCCGGAAAATCAACATGTTGTCAACACTTTTGGGAATTCTTGTTTATGGGTTCCCGCCCTCGCTCCCCCTCAATGAGCTACAGACCGATCAAAAAAATCGTCCGAACATTGTCCTGATTTTCTGTGATGATTTGGGGTATGGGGATATTGGCCCTTTTGGCGCCAGGGATATTCGCACTCCAAATCTGGACATCCTGGCAAAAAAAGGTCGAAGCTTCACCAATTTTCATGTGGCCCAACCCGTATGCTCGGCCTCGAGGGCGGCAATTCTTACAGGGTGCTATCCCAACAGGATTGGAATTCATGGGGCCCTTGGGCCCCAAGCCCGCCATGGGATCAATTCCAACGAGACAACTCTCGCGGAACTCCTCAAGACAGCCGGATACAAGACAGCCGCCGTTGGCAAATGGCATTTGGGCCATCGGGCGCCTTTCCTGCCCACTCGACACGGATTTGATTCCTATTTTGGACTCCCCTACTCCAATGACATGTGGCCCCATCATCCCGAAGCCAAAAAAGGGACTTATCCCAAGCTACCGCTCATCCGCGATGAGAAAGTCATAAACGACGATGTCTCACCCAAAGACCAGGCGCAGCTTACTTCGCAATATACCGCGGAATCGGTCCAATTTGTGGAAAATTCGGCCAAGGCGGGAAAACCGTTTTTCCTCTATCTGGCCCATTCGATGCCCCATGTGCCTCTCTTCGCGGGGCCGAAATTTGCCGGAAAATCCAAAATTGGAGTATACGGCGATGTGATTGAAGAAATCGATGATAGTCTCGGCCAGATTGTCTCCGCCCTCGAAAAAAACAGGATCCTTGAGAATACCTGGATCGTCTTTACAAGCGACAATGGCCCCTGGCTTGGCTATGGCGACCACGCGGGAAAAGCCGGGATATTCCGCGAGGGTAAAGGCACCTGTTTTGAGGGAGGGGTGCGGGTCCCCTGCATCATGTCCTGGCCGGGAAAATTCGAACCGGGCACTCGCTCGGATGCAAACTTCATGACCATCGACTTGCTGCCCACGATCGCCACCCGACTGGAGATCAGTCGCAAGGGCCCACCTTTGGACGGGGTCGATGTATGGGACTGGATCCAGGGGAAACCGGGGTCGAAAAACACCCACGAAGGGTATGCCTTTTACTATCTGGATAATCAGCTCCAGGCGGTTTCCACGGCCGATGGGCGCTACAAACTCCAACTCCCGCATAATTACCAGACGCTCGGCGGACGCCCCGGCGGCAAGGATGGTATCCCAGCCAGGTATGAACAAAAGAGGATTGTCCGCCCCGAGCTTTTTGACCTGGAGCAAAATCCCTCCGAGGATAAAAATGTCGCCGGTACAAATCCGGATATCGTCGTGCGACTCCTTTCATTCGCCGAGAAATGCCGTGGGGACATGGGGGATAGTCTCTCCAAAACCATCGGCAAAGGCATCCGTCCCGCCGGCAACGATTCCCAAAGCGGGAAATAAGGCAACGGTTTCTTCGTGGCATGTTTCGTTTTCAAAAGCGAATCCGGCTATCTTTTTTATTGGCTTTTTCTTTGATGGTTTTGATTTGTGGGATATCCCACGAAGGATGGAAGGGATGGGGCGTTTTCTTTCGGGTTTCATCTGCCTTGGTTTTTTCCTGATACTCCTTCACGGCCAGGCTTGTGGCGCGCCACCCAATGTCGTGGTGTTTTTGGCGGATGACCAGGGGTGGGGTGACCTGAGTCATCATGGCAACACCAACCTTCGCACTCCCCGAATTGACTCATTGGCCCGGGAAGGGGCCGAACTGGACAACTTTTTTGTCTGCCCGGTCTGTTCGCCTACCCGGGCCGAACTTTTAACAGGTCGGTACCATGCCCGAGGCGGTGTGCGGGATGTGTCCCTTGGCGGCGAGCGACTCAATCTCAACGAACGAACCATTGCCGATTTTTTCCGTGCGGCGGGATACCGCACAGGGCTATTTGGGAAATGGCACAATGGCACCCAATGGCCCTATCACCCCCTTGCACGGGGTTTTGAAGAGTTTTATGGTTTCACCTCCGGACACTGGGGGACCTATTGGGACGCGCCCATGGACCACAACGGCAAAACCGTAAAGGGCAAAGGGTACATGACGGATGACCTGACCACCCACGCGATCCGTTTCATCGGGGAAAAAGCCATTGCGAAATCGCCTTTTTTCTGCATGGTCTCTTTCAACACCCCTCACTCCCCCATGCAGGTACCGGATGCTTACTGGAAACGATTCGAGAAAAAGGAATTGGTGCAAAAGGGGAGCAAATTCGAAGATCCCCAGTTCACCCGCGCCGCTTTGGCCATGGTCGAAAACATAGACGATAATGTTGGCCGGGTTTTGGATTCCATCAAGGCCCATGGATTGGAAAAAGACACCATCGTGGTCTATTTCAGCGACAACGGACCCAGCAGCGATCGTTTCAGTGGCCCCTGGAAGGGTCGCAAGGGCTCGCTGGACGAGGGCGGCATAAGATCTCCCTGTTTTGTCCGGTATCCAGCAAAAATCAAACCTGGCAAACATATAGGCCCAATTGCCGGGGCGATAGACCTTTTGCCCACTTTGGCCCAGTGGTGTGATGTCCCACTTCCTGGGGCCAATCCTGTCGATGGCGAGTCGCTCGTTCGGTTGCTGGAGCAAGATTCCCCCCAAGGGAAACCCAGGGTCCTCTACACACACTGGGCGGGCAAGGTTTCCGCCCGGACAGACACCTATCGAATGGACCCGGCGGGAAATCTTTTTGACATGATCAAGGATCCCGGCCAAACCAAAAACCTTTCCGGGGAGCTTCCCAATAGGGCAAGGACGATAGGAAACTCGCTGGAAAATTGGAAAAAGGAGGTCGGCCTTCCTTTGCCTCCCGACGATCGGCCTTTCACGGTGGGTTATCGGGAAATGCCCACGACAACCCTTCCCGCCCGTGATGGAAGGCCCAAAGGTGGCGTCATTCGGAGTGCCCCGGCGCCCAACGATTCGTTTTTTACCAACTGGACAAAAAAAACGGACGCGATCACCTGGGATGTCAGGATTGCCACCCAGGGGCAATACGAGGCCGTTCTCCATATGACCCAGAAAAAAGTTGACGCCGGAGCCCGGGTGGAATTGTCTCTTGGGGACAAAAAGTGCGAGGTGGTCCTCGACCAGCCTCATGATCCACCCCTGATGGGCATGGAAAACGACAGATATCCCCGCCGGGCCGGGGAATCGTATGTCAAGGATTTCGTGGCAGTGCCCCTGGGGAGTCTCGCGCTTGAAAAGGGGCGGGGAATACTCCAACTTCGGGCATTGGACATTCCCGGAACAGGCGTGGCCGATGTCAAAGCTCTGGAATTGAAGCTCTTGTTGCCCAAGTCGCCGCAATAAATCAGGCTCCAATCCCAGCCTGACCCTGCAGGGGCACCCATTTGACCAGGAGTGGCGTTTCAACATGGGGCCTATGGATAGTACAATACCATCACCTACCATTTAGCCCCGCACTTTCCGGGACGCCTTTCCATGACTTGGATACTCCTTTTTGCTTTGGGTTGGCCGGCGGATGGCCCGTTTTCGGTTCCCCTGCCACCTGACCACGCCAAGCGTTTGACGGAATCGGCGCAGCTTTTCGAATCCAAAGTCGCGACCATCCTCAAGGAGCAATGCTTCCAGTGCCACGGGGGAGAAAAAACCCGGTCCGGGTTTGACCTCTCCACGCGAGAGACCCTTTTGGCGGGTGGTGACCAAGGCAAGGCGGTTGTTCCCTTTTCCATCAAGGAGAGCCGCCTCCTTCGATTGGTGCAACATACCGAAGAGCCTTACATGCCAGGCAAGGAGAAAAAACTCCCTGCCGAAATGCTTGAGGCATTGACCCGGTGGGTTGAATTGGGCGCCGCCTATTCCAAACCCCTTGGCAACAAAATCCCCAAGTCGAAAACACTGGTGGTGACGGCAAAGGATCGGGAGTTCTGGTCGTTTGGCCCGCTGCGGGATACCCCGGTTCCGGTGATCAAGGACGATTGGATTCAAAACCCTATCGATGCGTTTGTTCTCCAAAAACTCCAGGCGGCAAACATCCGCCCCAATTCCAGGGCGTCGTTTGAGGTCCTGGTCCGCAGGATCACCCTTGACCTGACGGGAATTCCCCCCACCCCCGAAACCCTGGAGCGGATCAAACGCGATTCCAGCCCCCATTACCTCCAAAATTATGTGAAAGAGCTGCTCAAATCGGTGGCATATGGCGAGCGCTGGGGCCGACATTGGCTGGATGTCGCCCGTTTCGCGGAAAGTCATGGCTATGAACAGGACTATGACCGCCCGAATGCCTGGCCATATCGCGACTGGGTCACCAAAGCCATCCAAAACGATCTCCCTTATAACAAATTTGTCGCATGGCAGATCGCCGGCGATGAGCTGGAGCCGGGAAACACCGATGCCTTTTTGGCGACAGGCTTTTTGGGCGCGGGGGTCCACGCCACCCAAATCACCAAAAGCCAGGTCGAAAAAGAACGCTACGACGAACTCGATGACATTGTCCGCACCATCGGTGGGGGGATGCTCGGACTGAGCATCAATTGTTGTCGTTGCCATGACAGCAAATATGATCCGATCCCTATGACCGACTATTATCGTCTGGTTTCCACCTTCACCAAAACCGTGCGAAGCGATCAGGACCTTCCCCTTCACGATCCTGACCTCCCAAAGCGAATGGCCGAATGGGAAAAATCCAGAAAAGCCGCCTCGGATGCCCTGGCCCAATTTGATCGCGACCGTGGCCCAGGCGTGCTGGAAAAGTGGAAGAACACCCAAAAAGGCCCGGCCACAGCAACACCCGGTTGGTCGAATCTGATCCCCTCCAAAGCTCTTTCCCAAAATGGGGCTACCCTGTTGATCAAGGCGGATGGAAAAATCCAATCCACCGGAGCCAACCCCGGTGAGGATGCCTACACCATCGAAGCGATCACACCCACCGAAAAGGTAAGGCAATTGCGCATCGAGGTGTTCGCCGACAAAAGCCTTGTAAACGGCGGACCCGGCCGTGCGGGAAATGGCAATTTTGCATTGTCGAATCTTAAAGTAACGGCAAAACCCGCCAAGCCTTTGCCCAATGTCAGGTACCGTCCCGTTGTGCTCAAGCTCACAAAGCCCCGCGCCACATTCCAGCAAAACGGCTTGCCCCTTTCCGCGGCCATTGACGGTGACGCCAAATCCGGCTGGGCGGTTGACCCCGAATTTGGCAAGGACCATGTTGGCGCCTTCGAAGTTGACGATCCCCCGGAATTTCCCGGTGGAACGCTCCTTGAGATCGTCCTCGAATTCCGCACCAATACGAGCCACACAATTGGCAATTTCCGATTGGGAGTTTCCGACCAGACTGCCCCTTTGGGCCTCAAGGATGCCGGACTTCCCGCCGGGGCAAGGGATTTTCTCCAGGGGAAACCGGTCGATGGCCCAACCAAAGAGGCGCTATTGTCATGGCTGTTGGCCAAGGATCCCGAGCGCGAAAAAATTGCTACAAAGATCGCCGAATTCGACAAAATCAGGCCTGTCGCAAAGACCATCAAGGCCCTGGTCTGTTCCGAGGGGCTTCCCGCGATCCGTTTGCACACCCAGGGTGGGGACTAT
>CAWUOD010000006.1:0-18882 GCA_963923115.1 uncultured Singulisphaera sp. | reverse complement strand
GTCTGCAGGAAGAAGGCGCAGATCGCGCCTGTCAGACCACCACAAAACACCAGGACGGGCAACCATGTCCGCTTGTGACCGACCGCCTCCCACAATCCCTCGACGGGAAACGGGGAGTAGGCTTCGACCTTGGTGAAGCCCTCCTTGCGGACGGCATTGGCCGCATCAAATACGGCCTGGGTCGTTTCGAACTCGGCGAGCAGGCCAAAGAGTCCGGGTTTGTCGGTTTTCGCGCTCATGCGTGCGCCCCCTCGTGATGGGTGCCGTGGCTTGAATGGCCCTGATCGTCACCGTGATGGTGAACATGCGATTCGGGAATCAGGTGTTTCATTTCAAAGGCGGAAATCATCGGCACAAATCTCATGAACAGGAACATGAGCGAGCCGAAAAGACCGAAGGTTCCGATGTAGGTCGTGATGTCCCAGAAGGTCGGGGCGTATTGGCCCCAGCTCGACGGGATAAAGTCACGCTGGAGGGCCATCAGGATCACAAACCGTTCCAGCCACATCCCGATGTTGATGATGATCGAGATGATGAAAAGAAGGGTGACATTGAGGCGCACCGAGCGCAACCAGAGCAGTTGCGGGATGATGCCGTTGCAAAGGATCAGCAACCAGTAGTAGATCCCGTAGGGACCAAATGCCCGGTTGAGCATGAACAAGCCTTGTTCGTATTCGTTGGCGCTGTAGTACGCGAAGAATGCCTCGCAACCGTAGCCATAAAACACCATCAGTCCCGTGACGAGCATGACCTTCGCCATGTTGTCGAGGTGCTTGTCCGTGATGAAGTCCTTCATGCCGTAGGCGACGCGGACGGGAACCGCCAGGGTGACCACCATGGCGAAACCGGAGAACACCGCGCCGGCGACGAAGTAGGGTGGGAAGATCGTCGCATGCCAACCGGGAAGGTTGCCGACGGCGAAGTCGAAGGAGACGATCGTGTGAACCGAAAGAACGAGCGGGGTGCTGAGGCCAGCCAACATGAGATAGGTGTTCTCATAGCGGTGCCAGTGCATCGCGGCTCCGCGCCACCCAAGGCTCAGGATGCCATAGATTCGCTTGACCCAAATGTTCTTCGCGCGATCGCGGATGCTGGCGAAGTCGGGGATCAGGCCGGTGTACCAGAAAAGGAGCGACACGGTGGCATAGGTCGACACCGCGAACACATCCCACATCAGGGGGCTGCGGAACTGGGGCCAAAGCTGCATCGTGTTGGGAAGAGGCAACAGATAATAGAAGAACCAGGGCCGACCCATGTGGGCGAGGGGATAGATACCCGCGCAGGCAACGGCGAAGAGGGTCATCGCCTCGGCGAACCGGTTGATCGAGGTGCGCCACTGTTGATGGAAGAGCAAAAGGATCGCCGAAATCAGCGTTCCCGCGTGGCCGATACCGATCCACCACACGAAGTTGATGATGTCGAAACCCCAACCCACGGGGATGTTAACACCCCAAACGCCAATCCCCTCGTAGAGCAGCCAGGTCAGACCCGCGAGGAGCGCCTGGAGCACCACAAACGACATCGCGAAACCGACAAACCAGCCCTTGGGCGTCGGCCCAAGAACAACGGCGTCGATCTTCTCGCCAATCGTGTCGAACTTGTAGCCCGGATTGATGACGGGAATGTCGTCAGTCAGAGCGGTTTGCGTTGCGGCCATCTGGCATTACCCCTTCTTTTCGGCAAAGGCGGCGACATAGGCGGGGTTCGGATTCCGCAGGGCCGCTAGGTAGGTGGTCCGGGGGACGGTATTCAGCTCTTCGAGAAGGCTGTAATGCGTCTTGGAGCGCTTCGAATCCTCACGGAGCCGATGAATCGCGCTATGGTGATCGTTGAGGTCACCAAAAATGATCGAACCCGAGGGGCACGATTGCTGGCATGCGGATTTGACCGCTCCGTCCTTGATCTGGACCCGGGTCATTCCATCCGGTGTCTTGCCGTTGTTGGCTTCGAGTTCGGCGGGACGGGCGAGGCGGCCTCCACCCTTGGCGTCGATTTCGCGAACCGCTTTCTTGTGGGCGTCGATTTCGGCATTGCGGATGCGCTGGACGCAATAAGTACACTTTTCCATCACACCACGGGTGCGAACCGAAACCTCGGGGTTGGTGAGCAACTTGAGGCTGGGTGTCGTGTAGTCGGTGTATTGGAGGAAGTTGAAACGGCGGACCTTGTAAGGACAGTTGTTCGAACAGTAGCGCGTTCCCACGCAACGGTTGTAGGCCATGTCGTTCAGGCCGTCGTAGCTGTGGACTGTCGCCGCGACAGGACATACCTGTTCGCAGGGGGCGTTTTCACACTGCATACAAGGCAGCGGCAGGAACTGGGCCTCGATATGGGCCGGTTTGTCCGGGGCCCCGACAAAGTAGCGGTCGACGCGGATCCAGTGCATTTCCCGACCACGGGTGACTTCAAACTTGCCCACGACAGGAATGTTGTTTTCCGCCTGACAGGCCACAACGCACGAATTGCAACCCGTGCAAGTGTTGAGGTCGATCAACAGACCCCACTTGTGGACGCCGGTGTACTGATAGCCCTTGAGGGGTGGAAGGATGTTGTCCTTGGAGACCACCGCCAGGGGGGTCTTGCCATGTTCGTGCTTGTGTTCCTCTACGGCGTCAGCCTTCTCATCATGACTGTTGTGGTTGCCATGATCGTGGCTCGCATTGGACTCATGCGGATCGCCATGGGACTTTTGCGCCCATTCGGGATGTTTGCTGTTTTGCTCAACGGTTCCGACACGGACGGGTTCGCGACCCTCCATCGAGTGGTGACCCTGCGTACAGGCAAGGATGTGTTCCTTGTCGGTGCGGAAAGCCTTCACGCCCGATTGGGCCCAGGGGCTTGTCGAGGTGCGCAGCTTGTAGGTGTTGAAACCGATCACATCGCCCTGCTTGCCGGTGGAAAGCCCTTCGAACTTTTCGTTCCTGGGGGTGATGTTTCCGCCGACACGGCCTGCTTTCTTGCGACCATAACCCAATTGCACGACAACGGCGCTGTCAGGAAGACCTGGCAGGACCCAGACAGGCAGTTTGAGCTCGAGCTTTTCCTTGCTGCCGGGTTGCTCGATCTGGAGGCTGATGACCTCGACAATCGCGCGGCCGTGCTCGCCACCGGTGGTTCCGAAATCCTTCGCCGGAGCGATATATTTCGGATCGGTGCTGTATCCCTTGCGAAGGGAGATCTTCAGCTCCTCGGCGGTCTTGTAGTTCATGTAGGCCGCGTTGTCCCAGGTGATCTTGGACAAGGGCTTGGGAAGCTCCATCAGCCAACCGTTGTTGGCGAAGCGGCCGTCGTAGATGGATTCGTCCGCGCGGAAGACCAGTTCGAGGCTTTCCTTCGAGGCGGCCGGGGCGTTGGGAAGGGTGACAGCGTTGGCAGCGCCCTCCACACCACGAACAGCGACAGGCTTGGCGACCGAACCGGCGATGACCCCATCGTGAACAGACCGGCGCCACCATTTCTCAAAGGTGCCAGCGGCCTGGTAGGCGGGATTGGCTTTGTGTTCGGCGGCCCATTTGCGACGAACCAGCTCATAACCCATCCTGATCTCATCGCCTACAAGGTCGGCGAAAAGCTCAAGCGGGGAGTGGGAATTGTAAAGGGGAGCGATCAGGGGTTGCTGGATGGTGACCGTGCCATCGTGACCTTTGATGTCTCCCCACGATTCGAGCCAATGCGCGGCGGGAAGTCGCCATTCGCAAGCGTGGGCGGTTTCGTCCTGATAGGTGCCCACATAGGCGGTCGTCCTGACCGACTTGATGCCCGTCGTGAACGCGCCCAACAGATCGGCGGGAGCGGTGTGAACCGGGTTCGCCTCGACGATGAGGAGGAATTCGACTTCCTTGGAACCAAGCGATTTGACCAGGTCACCAAAGCTGCGGCCGGGAGCCAAAGGACGCCCCGCGGCAACAGGCTCGACATAGTTTACAGTCGAACCGATGTTGCCCAGCTCCTGGTTGATGAGGGCGACAAGTGTCTGTGCGGCGGCGGGAAGATGCTCCCCGGCAACCACGAGGGTTGATCCTTTGGGACGATCGGCTGGGGCCGAAATCATATCCGAACGCTTGCGCAGGTCGGCGGCAACCACCTTGGCCCACTTTTTGGCGGACTCATCGGCGGGAACCTTGTCCGCACCCAACACACCCAGCTCGGCCGCGAGGGCGGCTACATAGGCGGGAATCTGGGAAACCCGGGCGGGATGGCGGTGGTCGGCTTTGGTGCCGGTCACCGTTTGCATACACTCGACCGCGTAAAGGCGGTTCATTCCCTTGCCTGGTTCGACGGCGGCGGGGTTTTCCACGGCGCGACGGGCCGCGAATTGACGGGAATAGGCAGCCTGCCCGGGGCCGGCACCGAGAAAGTCTCCTTCGAAGGTGACAATCACATCAGCCTTTTTGAAGTCGTAAACGGGCTGGACGGCCTTGCCGAAAGCGGCCTTGGTGCCCGCATACACCTCATCGGAGGCGAGCGGTTCGTATTCGTGCCAAATGGCCTTTGGGAACTTCTTGAGGAACAACTCAAGTTGCGCCGCGAGGGTCGGGCTGGTGATGGTTTCGGTGAGGATCCGGACGCCTTTGCCCTCGGGCAATTTGGCGAGATCGGCGCGGAGACTGTTGCAGGCTTCCTCGAACGAGGTTGGCACACCCGCCTTGTTGGCCACCCAGGCGCGATCAGGATCATACATGCCAAGCAGCGAGGCCTGGGCGTAGATGTCGGTGCCACCGAGGCTGGAGGGGTGGGCGGGATTGCCTTCGAGCTTGACGGGACGACCATCGTAGCTCTTGACAAGCACACCTGTGCCGTAGCCCGACAGGGGGAACGCCGTGGCGAAATTGACCGGAGTACCCTGAAGGACTCCTTCGGTGTCGACCACATTGGGAACAATGGTTCCCGAGGGTTGGCGACAGCCAGTCATTCCGGCAAGGGCCAGCGATGCACCCATCAGGCCAAGGAATTTGCGACGGGAAACGGGGTCGGTGAATTCGGCGGCGAAGCGCGGGAATTCCCGTTGGACCATTTCGTCGAAATTCTTTTCGCCCGAATATTCCTCGAGACTGCGCCAGAATTTGGGCGCGGCGGAGGGGGTTTCGGTGGCAAGAACGGCCGTCTCCGGGGAAATGCCTTCCGGAGCCGACGCCTCATAGTTGGCGTTAGCCATGTGGGGGTTCCCGTTTAGCGATGGCATGTGGAGCACTCTTTCAAGCTGCGAACGCCGTATTTCTCAACAAGTTCCTTACCGAGTTGTTCCTGGGTTTTGCCAAGATCCTCGGCTTTGAACGCCATGTTGAAAATCTGGTCCCGGGGACGGATGTACTTCTCGGGATAACGGTGGCACTCAAGACACCACTCCATCAAAAGCGTCCCCTTCTGGAAGACGGCTTGCATGTGATCAACGCGGCCATGGCATGCCGAGCAGCCAAAGCCCTTGTTCACATGGATCGAGTGATTGAAATAGACGAAATCCGCCAGACGGTGGAGCTTTTTCCACTCAATCGATTGACCGGTCTTGAAGCTCTCGCGGACCGGTTCGAGCATCTTCGAGCCAACCCACATCTGCGAATGGCAGTTCATGCAGGTTTTGGTCGAAGGCACATTCGAATGAGCCGCTTCTTCCACGGCGGTGTGGCAATAGCGACAGTCGATTCCCAAACCATTCACATGGTGGGAATGGCTGAACTGAATAGGCTGCGTTTGCGCGTCTTCAGCCCTAGTGAAGTAGGGGGAGCGGGCAAGAACCATGGTGGCATAGCCGATTCCGGCCGCACCCAGGATTGCGCCCACGATCGCCAAACGAAAGAGCGTATTGGCGTAACGGGGAAAAATTTGAGCCATCCCAACCCTCTTGGCCAAGCCGACATCCGCGCGGAATCACCTAAGTGATGAGTCTAGATAAATCCCGCATAGCCAACAACCCGGAGTTTTTTGACTCCAACAATGGAGAAACCGTAACTCGCACGGCGTTGACAACTCTCCATCTATCGGGAAATAGTACCGCAAGCTTTGGACCGGGGTCGGACAAATTAAAACAGGACTGCCGGATTTTTCCTAAATCACTTTGGAAAATGACCTTATATCCGTTTTTCAGGCTTTTATTTCCCCCTTGTCTCATCCCCGATTTTCCCGCTTTGGGGAAGGCCTCAGGGCGCCTTTATCAGGTTTGAGAAGAGCCTGGACGAAACGCTCCTCCGATCTGTTCCGGACCACCCTGCAACGCCACCCACTTTTCCCAATCTTCGGGCAGGTGACAGTTCCAAAAACTTTGCAGCTGCGAATCCCATTTCCGGATGTCCCTCTCCGGAATGGCCCAAACATCCAATTGCGCCGTAAACGACCGCAGCGAGCTATTTTTTGTTTCCATTTTATTTAGTAAAGCAATACATTTTCTTACTTGATAGCATGCCGAAAGCGGCTGACCATATCCACCCACCTCGGGAAGCACAACATCCTTATCTTGTGGCCTATTGGCCCCCAAATAGCGGACAAGCCCCGGCTTTAAACCGGGAGTATCGCACCCGCTCACAAAGGCCCAGCAACCCGGAACCGAATCTTCCAACCAGGCAAACGCCCGGGCCAACCCCGCGACCGGCCCGGCAAAGGCTTCCGCATCCCTGAGAATCTCCACATCCTCGCCAAAAACTTCAGGAGGGGGTAACTCCTGATAAGGAGAGGCCACCACCACAATCTGCCCACCGCCTATCCCCTGGCGAACCCGATCGATGACATATTCCAAAAGGGTCTTCCCCCCAAAGGAAAGAAGCGCCTTGTCCGTTCCCATACGCTGCGACCGGCCTCCGCAAAGCACCACGCCACAAAGGGGCGAAGGAACCGGGAGTGGCTCCGATCCAGGTCGGGAAGGGATTTGGGGGGACACAGGAACGGGTGATCCTCGTTGAAAAACCGGATGCCATAAACCAAATCTTAGCCATTCCACCCAGAGGAGGGGCAAAACCGCCTAGGATAATCACCGACCGATTCCGGTCAAAAATAGGGGGTCTGTCATGGGTCCGTTAATGGGAATCTTTGGCGGCTTGATGTTTTTTCTTTTTTTGATCGCGCTTTCCGGAATCCGGATCGCGCAGGAATACGAGCGCGCGGTGGTCTTCTTTCTGGGTCGACACCAGGGATTGAGGGGCCCGGGACTTTTTTATCTTATCCCGTTCCTCGAATGGGCCAAAACCATCGACAACCGGACCCTTACGGTCGATGTCGAGCCCCAGGAGACCATCACCAAGGATTCCGTCACGATCAAGGTCAACGCCGTGCTCTGGTTCCGGGTTGTTGATTCGAGTATGGCGGTCCTTAAAGTTGAGAACTTCCGCAGCGCCGTCTACCAGATCGCCCTTACCAGCCTCCGGAACATCATCGGCCAGCACGATCTCGACGAAGTCCTCAAGGAGCGCGACAAAATCAACTCCCAGCTAAAATCGATGGTCAACTCCGGAACTTCCCCCTGGGGTGTCGAAGTGGAGCTGGTGGAAATGAAGGATGTCGAAATCCCACAGGCGATGCAACGGGCCATGGCCCGCGAGGCCGAGGCTGTCCGCGAAAAACGCGCCAGACTCATAAAGGCTGAGGCGGAACTTGAGGCTGCCGAGAAACTCACCGCCGCCGCCAACCTCATCAACGAAAATCCGCTCAGTCTGGAACTGCGCCGCATGCAAATGATCGCGGAGGTCGGCGCCGAACAGAACACCACCACCATTATCATGATGCCTTCGGAGTTCGTGACCATGGCGGGGAAACTGGGGGATTGGATCGGGAAACCGGGGAAAACAGCTGCTGCACAAAATCCACCGGCCCAAACGGAGCAAACAGCCAAATCATAAACCCCGGCCAAATCATCGAATTCTTTTCGGATCCAAATCAATGGTTTCTCCGAATTCCGAACGCTCACAAAAGACCAACCATCCCATGCCACCCTCCAAACGAAAATCCGGCGCATGCGATCTCCCCTACGCCGTCCACCCTTCGATTGCCCACTCCAAAAAGATCCTCGACAACCTCCCCAAAACGACCGGGAGATCGCTTGCGGAATGGACAGCATTTTTGAAGCGCGAATGTCCGAATTCGGCCTCGGTAAGGGAGCGGCGGGACTGTCTCCTTCAAACCCAAAAGGTGAGCCAGATGGTGGCCGGAATGATCGCCGATATTTCCCTGGGGGGAGGTCGCGACTATGCCGATCCGGATGCCTATTTGGAAGATTGCCCCGGCTATATCGAAACACTCTATTCCGGTCCCAAAGCGCCCCTCCGTCCCATTCACGACAAACTGATCAGCCTGGCCATGACCCTTGGTCCGGAGCTGAAAATCTCACCCTGCAAGACCATCATTCCCCTTTATCGCAACAGGGTTTTCGCCCAGATCAAACCCGCCACACTCAAGCGGATCGACTTCGGCATGGCGCTCAAAGGGAGCAACCGAAAGCCGCCTGACCGCGTCATCGACACGGGAGGACTCGCCAAAAACGACCGGATCACCCACAGGATCGCGCTTTCCACCCCTGATGAAGTAGATGACTTTGTGGCCGAATGGATGAGCCATGCGTTTGACCTGGATGCCGAAAAATAAATCGATTACAGAATATTTTTCCTTTCAGTTTATCCCAATACTCTTTTGGCAAGGACGCGGTCCATCGCCTGGCCAACATATTCAAAACCCGTTGTCAATCGCCCAGTCGCGTGACGCATTCTCCCCTTCAGGTCGCCGCTTCCCGACACGAGGGAAGGCGGTCTTGTCATGCGCCAATCCGGATCGCGCGACCGCGAACGGACCAATCCGGGATGTGTCGTCGTCGAAAGAACCCGATACCCAAGCGCCCGCCAAAGACTCGCGCAAAGCGAACCAATTTTCCCCCCCAGACCGATCCCCTGAAAATCGGGAAGACAAACAGTCCGGTGTTCCCGTTTGGATAGGGGTCCTCCCCCAAGAAAAGGTAGCCACGCCGAGAAAGCGATCGGCCCGGCCTCGGGATGGATCAGCGCAAAACAGACCGATGAGGTATGGAGTTTCCCGCTCAGATAGTGATGCGCTTCGAACCGCCTCCAGACCTGTGCCGACACCCGGCAAAATTCAAAGCGCAGCGGTGGGCGTCGCCGAAGCGACCTCCAGGCGAATTTTCCCACATCCGGCCGCGCGATCCAGTCGGGCTGAAGCCAGTCGATGATGTCCTCGTGACAGCTTGCCGCGACCAGCGAGATTCCCGCTCCGCGAATCATTTTCGCGAACGCGACACATCCGATCCGGGCGGCATGTCGGTCGACCACCGATGTGAATTCATCAAGCACAAGCCGGGTCCCCTCGCGCATCGCGAACGCCGCCGCCAAAGCCATTTCCGCGCGAAAACGCTGGCCATTGGAAAGCATCGCCCGGGGACGAAGCCATGCCGGCGGGCTGGAAAAACCCACCGAAGAGAGCATTTGCGCGATCTCGCGCACCGAAATCCCCTCGGGGAATTCATCGACGACCGCTTTCCCGGAATGGGGAGGACTTCGCCACGACCCGCCAAAGAGTTGGCTTAGCATGGTTGATTTTCCCGAGCCCGATGGCCCGACGATCAGGCCAATCGACCATTGTTTTCCCGTGATCTCCTCCTCCGGAAATTCACACTCGATCCGTGTCCGCGAAATGGGCGCTTCATCCAGATCGAACATCCCGCGAATCTGTTTGGTTCGCGCGGTTTCGGGGACGACGCACTCGGAAATTCTGATAAATGACATATTTTTCCTTCATATTTTCCTATATTGGGTATCCTACATATTTACATAGTATGATTCCGGCCCATTTCACGCCAAAAGCGCCTTGGCGGGAATGCCGCGCGTCCGCATCTCCGCGAGGATTTCGGATTGCATCGTTTCATCTTTGCAATGAACCACAACGAGCCATTGTTCTTCCAAAGTGGGCCTTTGCCCGGTCAACTCTTTTTCCTTCTCCTCAAAATCCTTTTGGGCCTTGTCAATGGATAGCCAAAGGGTCGCAAGGTCGTCTTCCTCGGTCTGGACAAGGCTGCGGAGGGTTTCCAGGGCCTCAAACTCTGTTTCGGCAAGCGCCGCCAAAGGATCCATCGAAAGCAACAACTTGCGCGCCTCGGTTTCGGACACATCCAAAACCTCGACCCACACTTCCCCCTTTCCCAAAACCTCCTTGCGAAGGTGGCCATCGATAAGACGGATTCTCCCACCATCGTCGCGATATCCCAAAAGGCTTCGGGCCAAACCAACCTCGCGCCCGATCGCTTCAAGCGCCTGTTTCTGAAACGCGCCATGGCGTCGCGGATTGAGGTCGTTCGCAAAAAGGTCCGTGGCTTTGACCCGGACATGTTCGACAATCCGGTTTCTCCACGGTTGGATCGCCGGTATTCCTTTATTGTTGATCTCACTCATTCCTGATCCTCCGAAACGCTTTCCCCGGGACGATTGGCTTCCATCAACTCCACGACGCGGCGCAATTCCAGAAGAAGCGTCTCCTGGCTTTGGGTCATGCGTCGCAAAAATTCCTCCAGTCCATCAAGGAACCCCAGGTGCCGTTCCACCAGCGGCCCAAGGATCCGCTCCGCGATCCAGACCGCACCCTGACGGAGCATCCACGCCCCACCCAGCACCATGCCCACGGGCAACGGCGTCTGCTCCAAAATCCGCATCCAGTCCATCCCGACACCCCACTTTCCTTCCGGAGAACCCGGAACCTGAAACCGTGAAAAATCAACCTTGGGCGAGGTAAACCCGCAAAACCTCTTCCGGGCGCCCCTGCCGAAACCGATCCACAAAAACAATATTTCCCAACCATGACCGCTCATCGTCCGAAAGCACCCTCAATGGGTCGCCAATGGCATCCGGCCATCGGTCGAAGATCGCCGCATTGGCTGTCGCCGGATCCAGATCAAGTCGTCCGACAACGAGAACCTCGGTTGGCGTGCCACCCAGGCTCACCATAAAGGGTGAAACCGAACGCCACTCCCTGCCAGCGATGGCGATCTCGATCGGGGTTGTTGTCACGGTCATGAAACACCCCCGGGGAAACTCCCCAATCGAACAAGCCATGCCTTGCGCCAAATCGGAATGGCTCCCTCCCGGATCTCCTGTACCAGGATGACTCTGTGGGCCCTTCCGTTGATCGTGGCGATCCAGGTTGGTCTACCCATGCCGGGATCGTCCACGGCGCTTGTCGCGGGAAACCACGCAAGATGCGTGTGCCGAAAACTTGTCGAGACGGATGCCGAGCGCATACCCGCTTCGAAATCAAGCGAAACGATCGCCTCGGTCTCTTCGCGGGGCGCCATGCCCACCGCATCCCCCTCATGGGAAAGGGACACGGACAAAGTGGGAGCACCCGGACGGATCAGCTTCGGAGGACGCGGAACCTTCGCGAAGGCATAAAGCATATGAAAACTGCTTAAAATACTTAAAAATGACAAATGGAAAAACATCAAGGCAGAATGGTCCTCCGGTAGGGATGCAAGAGACTGGCCGCCGCGGGTGGCGGGGATCCCGCGGCCAATGCGGGATCCTGTTTCGTTTGCCAATAGGCCGCCGCGACCCAGATCGCGATGGCCTCCTGAATGTCCTCGGGAATCGGATCAAATCCCCCGTCATAGACAATCCGCACAAGGAACGGATCCCTGGCCGGCCTGCCCGGATATTCCTTTTGGCCGCATCCCCCAAAGGGAGTCAGGCGAATGATTCCCGTCGTGGAGATGAATTCAAAGGGAATTGGTTGATTGGTGGTCCCATCGCTGAGGGATGTGACCGCATGGATGGGGCCGTTGGGCAACCAGAGGGGATTTCCCCAAAAGGGGAAAACCAGATCGTGCGCCGCGCGGGCGAATTTTCTCCGGGCCCAAAGTTCGGCCGCCTGGGATACCGCCCCGACCAGCGTGGTCACCCGGCTGATTTCGCCGGTGGGCCAGGTGGTCCGGTTGATCGCTTGCCGCGCGCGATCCACGCTAATCAGGGGGTCCACGGTTTATCCTCCTCGTTTCAAAAATCAGCCAACGACCTGCACACAATCGGCATGGCGAAGATCGCTCGCCGGGCCGAAGCGTGGCAAAAGACCAATCGCCAACATCGAAACGAGCGAGGCGGTCGATCCCGTGCCCAGAATCGCGACACCACGCACATAACGGTAACCCGAGTTTCGGGTGAGCTGGTCCTCCGAAACACCGATCACCGCCTGGCGGTTGTCGTCCGTCGCCGCCAACGCGGTGATGGCGCGACCGGCAAGATCCTGCGATCCTGTCCCGATCGAGTCTTTCGCCTCGACCAGTTTGAAATCGATGGTGGTGTCGATCGTTCCCGCCATAAGCACAAAAAGCGCGGATCGAAACCGGCTCATGTCGACCCAATCACTCGAAAGGGTGCTGCCGTTCACCGATTGCGGATCGACCGCTCCGCTGATGGTCGCCAAATCATTCGCGCGAATCGTCATCGTCTTCTCCTCCTATTGCAAAAACCCCGAAAAACCGAACACAAAAACAACCAAATGATCCTGATTAACTCAGATAGACATAGGGGCTTACAGTGGTCAATCCATCGGCCAGATATTGGGCCCCCTTCATCCAGGGCTGGCCGTCGACGCGCACCGTGAAGCGCCACGCTGATTGGTTGGTGGTGAACGCGATATGTTCGGAAAACGCGATCTCCACCTGGCGCCGGTCGCCGATCAGGTAGTGTTCAAAGTTGATCAGACACACATCGCGGGCCGTTCCAAGCACCGGCAGCTTTTCACTGGTCACGACAGGCAAACCCAAAAGGAGCATCCTCGGCTTTTCGCCGAAGCTTGTGATGAACAGGTTGTTGCCTCCGGCATCGGAAAACGCGATGAGTTTTTCGAGCACCGTTGGATGGATCACCCAGGCGGAGCGCTCGGGGCCATACCCGGGCAAAAAGCGGGAGAGCATCTTCGTCGCGTCGGCAAACCCGAACGATCCTGCCGTGGCCCGGGTCACCGGAACCGCCGCGGCGTTGCCTGTCGCGACCGCCCCCAAAGGCTTGCCCACGCCATCCCCCCGCAAAAAGGCATAGTCCTCATGCCAGGCAATAGCCGAGCCAAAAAGCGAGGCCAAAAGCGCCTCGACCCCCAAAGGCGAATCTTCCAGAAGGGTGTTGGACACCTTGGAATATCCGGAAAGTTCATGAGCCACCATTTCGATCTGGCGGAAGGTCGGCTCGGTCTGGTTGATGGCGCCGCCCTCTTCGGTCCAGCGTGCGACCAAACCGGCGAAAAACGCCGAATCTCCCGAGGTTGGCGCCGAAAAAGTATCGAGAACGGGCACCTGCACCGAGCGCCCCGCCATCGGGATCACCGTCGCCCGGGGCCGGACCACCGCCCTTTCTCCCGAAAGGGCGTAGAGTCTGGGCAGGAATTCTTCCGGGACCAGATAGCCTCCCTGTGCGCCAGCGGCACCCGTCATCGAAGTTTTTTGGGAGGTGGGCGCGGAGCCATATTTCCTATCGAGGGCCGCCTCGTCCCCGCGCCTTACCTCCATTAGCCAATCACCAAGCGACCTGTCGCGTCTTTGAAAGTCGTTTTCGCCCGCCTCGCCAAAAAGACGCTGGACAGCCCCTTTTCTGGAGAGGGTTTTGGTCCGGGCGGCTTCGGCAAGCCGCCTGTCCATCTCCTGTTCCAGACGACCAAGATATTCGTTGCCATCGACTGTTTGCGTAACTTCCGCGATTTGCTCACTCATCAACAAACTCCCTGGGGTATTCCCCGAAACCGGTAAGAAACAACAACAAACCACGATCCCAAACGACTTTCGGGATCGTCCAAGTCCTGATACTAAAGGTTGGTGTGACCCGGGTGCAGTCAAATCCCGGACAATATTTCCGCTTTTTTCAGAATCGCCCCGGAAAGAGATTCCGGGAGCGATTCAGATAGCGAGCCAAATTGCGATTCAAATAGGGATTCAGGACGGGATCCATGGGATTGCTTTGCCCCGTTCTGGGCCGATACAGGCAACAACACCGCGCCCGGGTTGGCGGGCATCCAGCAGACGGCATATTCCAGCAGGAGCCACTTCACGATCACACGCCTTGCCGCGGCCCAGCCCGAACGGCGCTCTTCAGAGGTGGGAGGCCGCTCGGACAAAACGACAAAACCGACCGATTTGCCAACGGCCAATCCGGAACGAACCAGTCCAAGCGCGACATCGGGCATCCAGTCGCGTCCGGGCGAATGATCCGTTGGCCGGGGCGGATAGTGGGTCGCCGCGATGATACCGGGAATGCCCGATTGGGTCCGCTGTTTGCGCCATAGGGATCGTCCTATGGGCGCGGACCCATAGTCATGGTTGAGTGTGACGATCGGGTTCGAGGCAAAGACCGAATCGTCCATGCCCGAGGCAAGAAGTACATCGCCTTCATGATCGACCATTTCGGTGCTGATCCAGGAAAGATCGACACGCGGATCGCTGAGAGGCCCCGGCGGCCCGATGAGTCCGGGATCGACCGATCGACGGATAAGGGTCGGTTTGCTCAGGCCATACCGGCTTCGCAAAAGGTTTCGGGTTTGCAGGTCAAGGTTTCGTTCCAAAGGCACCTCCAGACAACAAGGGAAAGATCGATTTCCCCGAAGGTAGCACGACCATTCACCGAGGTGCAGAGGGTGAATGGGATTTTTTTGCGAGGGGTTTGGACTGGGGGATTGGAGGCAGGTCCCCATCCTGAGCTGAAGGGAAGCACAGGATAATCAGCTCACGAAAACACCCCCCCACGCAAAGCCCTTTTCTTAAGCAAACCCTGGCAAAGGGGGCTTGAAAGAAGGGCGCCGCCTGGGGGGGAGGTGGCTACGGGGACGCTTGGGCAGGGATGGTGTCCAGCGCCTACTTCTTTGGTTGGTTGTTGTCGTAACCCCAGCCCATGCTTTTGAGTTCCCGTTGGTGGGTTTCGATGCCGGCGAGTTTGTGGATAATTTCCCTTTCACGGAGATAGGGATCGATTGGGCCCGAGGGGGCCGCGGACCAGTACCCTTCGACATTGGAGAAACCTTCGCTCATCATCCACCATTCCTTCATTTGAATCAGGAGAATCTTTGACCGGAGACACCCCGGCAAAGGATCTACCCCCGAAGGTTTCCAGAATTTCAGGGGCGGTGGGATTTTTTTGTTTTTTGTCGTTTGCCTGTCACCCGAAGGGGGCCGTGGGACATGATGAGGGCTGTCTGATACCTTGCTCCGGTGCCCCTCCCAATCTTCCCTCTTTTGGTTCGAGCCGGGCCAAAAACGACCCCGAATTGCAGGCTGTTGTCTAAAAATGGCAAAATAAGCCAAGTATACTTGCCTTATTTTGTGGATTTAAGGTCATTGGGTCGTTCACCGGTCACGAAAGCCCGGCTTTTCCAAAGCACTTTACCAGGACATTCTTCCATGTAGGCCGAGGCCGGAGAAGCCATCGAAGCCGAGGTTGCCGTATTGGCGCTGCATGCGGGTTTGATAGGTGTCGTACCCGCCGTTGTAACCCTGAAGAATGTTGATCCAGCTTTGGAATTCGTAGCCTATGGTCAAGCCGACACGGGTATCCCCGAAAACAAGACCGAGACCCCCATCGAGAATCGGCACGGCTCCCGGCACGGTTTCCCTCATGGAGGCGATATTGCCCCCGTTGATGCTTTGATCGACACGCCCCTCATACGCGCCCGCCAGGACCGAAGCGGAACCCCAAAGGCGAATGCCCAGATTTTCCAATATTTTCACGAGGGCGTCGCCACCGACGCGCATACCCGCGCCATTAAACATCACCCGGGATCCGTAATTGGCCTGATTGACGGATCCTCCCGTGTATTGCGCCTGGAGGGATTGGCTCAAATAGGCGTATCGCGGCCCGGCAAAGAGCCGGACATCGATCCAGTCATCCTGGCGGAGAGTTTTGGCAAATTCCAGATCGCCAAATTGAAAGATGATATTGCTTTTGGCGGAGACCTGGGCGACGGGACCGATGTAGCTTGGCGCCATCAGCAAAGGGTTGAGTCCGCCCGAGGGCAACGCGACCAGGGACGAGCCGGCTCCGGACATGGCGGCCGGATTAGCGTAATAGGGATAAAAGATGGGAGAAGGCGAAACCGGCGAATAGGACCAGATATCCGACTGCCAACTGAAATAGGTGTACCGCAGGGCCAAATCGACATCCCGCGACGGATCGACCCAGGATGCGCCAACCCGGAAGCCGCTTTCGAATCCTCCCGGGATGAAGACCGTGTCGGAATATTGCCCGGTTCCCGGACCGGGTCGGGTCTCCGCGACAGCGGAAGGATTTCCGCGCGGTGTAAAGAGGAGGTACTCACCTTCAAAATACAGATAGGGTCTGTCCGGCGTCGCCGAAATGGGGAAATCGAATTCGCCGGTATCAAAATCGATACCGATACGCTCGTTGTTGCCGTTGTTTTCGGTGATCAGGATAAAACTGCCGCCTTTTGGGTCCCTGAGCACCCTGGGGCCTCCCGGATTACCAGGGGCGGAATTGCCGGAGGCGGATTCGGGCGTTGGCTGGGGGAAAAGGTTGGGCGTGGGAAGGTTTTGGCTATCCGAAGTTGCCAGGGTGGGCAAACTGGCTCCATTACCCCCGGCAGGTTGGGTGATCGGAGTGAAGGAGGTTTTGGCGATCGGGGTCGGTTCGGGAGCTTTCCCACCAGCAAACATGGGAAAAACGGTTGGCTGGGGGGTCTGGGCGAATCCCTGGCTTGCACCGAAACCGAGCCAAAGAGCAAGGCCGCAAGCGGATGCTTTCCAAACCATATTCCATTCCTCCCCAATCGTTGGCGGTCAACGAATTGGCGGGGCTATACCCTTCCGGGGTTGGGGCCTGCAAGGGAGGATCAGGTTTTCACGGGTTTTGGGGATAATTTTTGCGGGAACAGTGGGTTCAAGAGGCTGTTTTGTTGTTTGGCGCACCAAAAACCTGTCGATATTGGAGAACGGGTGGGGTTCACAGGGGGGAGCTTGCGGGGGTATCCCCGGGGTTTTCTTGACCGCATACCTTGCGGAAGGTAGACTTGAAGAAGATACATCCCCTGTGTTTGTGAGAGAATGGGACCCCCCGCTTTGGTCCCTGGACTCCCACGAAACCCCTCCGGCCAAACGGAAGGTTTTGCCAAGGCCTGATTGCGGCCTTTTCCAAACCCAAACCATTCGGAACCGGAACACGAGGTTGCCGTAAACGGAGATTTCGCATGTTTACCCTACTCGGCCGACCAATGGGCAAATCGTGCGATGGCGTCAACAGGCGCAGCTTTTTGCAAGTGGGAGCATTGGGTTTGGGGGCGGGCGCCTTCACTCTTGCCGATGTCAACCGCGCCGAAGCTGCCCGCGCCTCGATGGGTCTTTCGACCAGTCGCCACAAATCGGTGATCAACATTTTCCTGGGTGGTGGCCCTCCCCATCAGGACATGTTCGACCTCAAGCCGGACGCTCCCGCGGAAATCCGTGGCGAATTCAAACCGATTGCGACCAATGTACCCGGCATCCAGATCGGCGAGACTTTTACCCAAATCGCGGCCCGAATGGACAAATGTGTCGTGATTCGCTCGCTTGTCGGAGCGGCAGGCGGGCACGACGGGATCCAGTGTCTTTCGGGTTGGCATCCAAGCTCGTTGAGCGTTTTGGGTGGAAGGCCCAGTCTTGGCGCGGTGGCCGCAAAGCTTCAGGGACCGACCGACCCTTCGATCCCGCCTTTTGTGGGTCTCGCGGATCCCTCGCAACATCGTCCCTGGTCCGATCCAGGCACTTCCGGTTTTCTTGGGCCCTCGTATCGTCCGTTCAAACCGGATGGCCAAGGGCTTGCCAACCTGACCCTGAGAGGTGTGAACACCAAGCACCTGGGAGATCGTCGGCAGCTGCTTGCCTCCATCGACAACATGAAGCGGGACATTGACGCCGGCGGCCAAATCTCCGGCATGGACAGCCTCACCGAGCGGGCACTTGGCGTGCTCACCTCAAGCAGGCTGGTGGATGCGCTCGATCTTTCCAAGGAATCGGACAAGGTTCGGGCCCGATACGGCGACGGCAAGCCCTACCAGTTCCAATACGATGGCTCCCCCACCGTCAACGAGCATATCCTGATTGCTCGCCGCCTTGTCGAGGCGGGGGTGCGCGTCGTGACCCTGAGCTATGGTCGTTGGGACAGCCACGGCCAAAACTTCAACCTGGTTCGCGACCATGGTGGCAAACTCGACCAGGCGCTTGGCGCCCTGATCGATGACCTCGAAATCCGTGGAATGCTCCAGGATGTGGCCGTGGTGGTTTGGGGCGAATTCGGTCGCACCCCCCGCATCAACAAGGATGCCGGACGCGATCACTGGCCTCAAGTCGCGGGCGCCCTGATGTTTGGTGGTGGCATGAAAACCGGCCAGGTCATCGGCTCCACCAATCGATTGGGTGAATATGCCAAGGACCGTCCGGTCGAATTTGGCGAAGTCATCGCCACCCTTTACCAGACCATGGGTCTTGATCCGATGACGACAACCGTCCTGGATCCGACGGGTCGCCCCCAACACCTTGTCGCCCAATCGGCCATGCGCGAGCTTGTTTAAAAGGCTGGGTGGAAGACAAACTTGCTTCGGGCCGGGGTCCTTCCCCGGCCTGTTTTTTTTTCATCAGGATGGATTTGCCAATGTCCCACCAAAAACGGGGGCGGAGAATTCCATCAACAAGGTAAAAACGGCGACCGTTCACGGTCGAATCCCACTGTATAAAACTCGGTTAAATCGTTTTAACGGATAACCGGGACGGGTCCGGACATTTTGATCCCAATCGACCCGATCAACGACTTAATGCGCTCAAGCGGTTTCATGTCGCGCCATTTGAGGATGGCAATCAGGGAAAAGATCGATTCCACAATCTCCCTAGAGGAGCGACATGGCTTCAACGCCAAGCCTTCCGGCGAATCCCCAACTTACGAA
>CAWUOD010000005.1:0-19053 GCA_963923115.1 uncultured Singulisphaera sp. | reverse complement strand
CCTGTTCGTATCGAGATCATTCCTGAGAAGACTCCGCTCGAAATCATTGCCCAATCACTCCTTCGGGTTCCGACAAAATCGGCAAAGGCCCGGGTTTTGGCGGCCTATCTCAAATCCGTTCCGATGGTTCGGGCCATTGTTTTCACCCGCACCAAACATGGAGCTGACCGGGTTACCCGCGGTCTGGTTCGGTACGGTTTTTCGACGGATGCGATCCACGGTGACAAGCGGCAAAATGTTCGTCAGCGCATTTTGGATGCATTCAAAACCAACAGGATCCAAGTCCTTGTTGCAACGGATATTGCAGCTCGCGGGATCGATGTTGACAATGTGACCCATGTTGTCAATTTTGATATGCCCTTGGATCCGGAGACTTATGTCCATCGTGTGGGGCGAACCGGTCGGGCCGGGGCGGGTGGCACGGCATTGTCGCTTTGCATCCCCGAGGAAAAGCACCTTCTCTATTCGATCGAGCGTCTGATTGGAAAGCGGATTGAGCCAGCCGATTTTGACATCAAAAATTTGCCGCCCATGGAGATGGAACCCGCGGACGAGATGGATGTGGCGGATGAATTCGAGGAAGAGGAAGGTTCCCGTCAGGATCGACGCCGACCTAGGCAATGGGCTGGCAATCCTGAAGAATCCCGATACCGTGGCCTTCCCCGCATACGGGCATCCCGTCAGGGTGAGGATCGGCCTTTTGTCGCACGGGGTGACCGGAAAAGGGGGCCCGAATTTGGTGGATCCCGTGGATCGGTCGGGATGCCACCGATGGGTGATGCACCACAAGGGGACCGTGGGGCGCCCGTAGAAGTCAGGCAGCCCAATCGTTTTGGTGCCAATCGTGAACAAAAACCAGCTGAAGGCGGTCTGCCTCGCCGCGAATTTGTTCCCGGATCGGATCGTCCCAGGAAGGCGTTTCGTCCAGGCCGGGACGGTGCCAAGGGAGGAGTCGAGGGGCCCGCTCCAAGACCATTCCGGGAAAGCCGGCTTCCGGGAAAAGGTGGAACCGTAAAGTTCAAGCGCAAAAAAAAGAGCTCTGGCGGTCGTGGCCGGGAGCAGCAAAGTTAGATTGGGTTGTTTGAATAGCAAGTTGGTTAGGATAGGGGGCAATTGATGCCCCCTATTTTTGTTTTTTTCCAGTTCTTTTTTTCATCCAAAGACCCAAAGACATTGGAATGGGTTTTTAAAGCCAAAAGCTGTCTTCTGCTATATGAATGCGGTTTTGGTAATAGACAGAGAAAAAGATGGAGTCATCCGGATGGTGAGCGGTGTGTGTCTATTTCGTTAAAATCCGGGGAATTTGGCTATACAGGTCCAAGGGTTGGACACACTTTCACCCGGTCCTAAGATAATCTTGGAAGGGACTCCGGGTGCTAGCCATGACGCCTCATGAATTTGATTTCAACCTCGCCGATTATTACGGCGTATTGCTTTTCGTTGGTGTCGTGATTGGATTTGCGGCGGTGCTTCTAACCCTTTCGCAGATCATTAATCCACAAAAAACAACAAAGGTAAAAGAGTCTCCCTATGAATCGGGCATGGATCCGATTGGGGATGCGCGGCAAAAATTTGATGTGAAATTTTACATCATTGCCATTCTTTTCCTGGTCTTCGATATCGAGTTGCTGTTTCTCTATCCCTGGGCGGTTGCTGCCGGGGGGGAATACCCTGCAATTCCGGGTGGTTTTGGAGACATTGTCTTCTACGAGGTTTTGCTTTTCTTTGCGAGCCTCGTGGTTGGTTACATTTACGCGTACCGTAAAGGGGTGTTTCGGTGGCGCTAGAAGATTTTCTTGGCGACAACATTTTTGTAACCAAGCTCAACGATATCGCGAGTTGGTGCCGAAAAAACAGCCTTTGGCCCATGCCATTCGCGACCGCTTGTTGCGGTATCGAACTTATGGCGACTGGTGCTTCCAAGCATGATATTGCCCGTTTTGGGGCCGAAGCTTTCAGGTTCACCCCCCGCCAATGCGATTTGATGATTGTCGCGGGCCGGGTAGTAATGAAGATGGTTCCGGTTCTGCAACGAATTTGGTTGCAGATGCCAGAGCCCAAGTGGTGTATATCGATGGGGGCGTGCGCATCTTCTGGGGGTGTTTTTGACACCTACTCGGTAGTCCAGGGTATTGATCGTTTTCTACCTGTGGATGTTTACATTCCTGGTTGCCCACCCCGGCCCGAGCAACTTCTCCAAGCCGTAATCGACCTCCAGGACAAGATCCAGCGCACCGGCACGGTTCTTGGATCTGAATTTGATCGAAGGATTCGTCCCGAGGGACCAAGGCCATTGGCTCTTGAGGTCCCGCAGGAGCTCCAGATTGTGGCTCCCGGAAATTTTGCCTCGTCGAACAGGCTGGTTCCCGGTAATTGCAACGGCCAAGCCAACATCCTCAAAGGATTCAATGGGGAGAAGCGATAGTGAGTGAAGAATTTCCCCCGGTGATTCAGGCTTTGGCTGAAGCGGTCTCCTCCGAGTTTCCAAATGGGCTTCTTGGGAGGACCAGTTTCCGGGGCAACCACCGTTTTCATGTATGTCCGAAACAATCCCATGCCATCCTCAAGTATTTGAAGACTCGTGGCGGTTTTGGAATGCTGGTTGATCTCTCCGCCGCCGACTACCTCCAATATCCCGATGCCGAAGATCGTTATGGTGTCTGGTATTGCCTTTTGGATGTGGAAAATGGTCGCCGACTGATTGTCAAAACCAACGCCAACGATCCGGATCCTTCGCTGGATTCCGTGGTGGATCTGTGGGAAGGCGCCAACTGGATGGAACGCGAAGTATACGACATGTATGGCATCGAATTCCGCAACCATCCTGACCTTCGGCGTATTTTGTTGCCTGATGAGTTTGTTGGCCATCCCCTGCGTCGGGATTATCCAATGCGCGGCAAAGGTGAACGACACAACTTTCCGGTGCTCACCCGGGCGGAAGGGTAGGGGAGACCATGGCGCTAAAATTGGCCGATGTGATTGCTCCTCCGGCGGATGTCCGCGAGAAGGATTATCTGTGGACCCTGAATTTTGGTCCACAGCATCCTGCCACCCATACCACGCTCCGAATCGTGCTGAATCTCGATGGCGAGGTGATCGTCAATTCCGTTCCGGATATTGGCTATCTCCACTCGGGCTTTGAGAAATTGGGTGAACATCTCGATTTCAACCAATATGTGACAATTGTCGACAGGATGAATTATATTTCTCCTGTCGCAAACGAAATCGCCTGGCACCAGGCCGTCGAGACCCTGCTTGGAATCGAATTGACTCCGCGCTGCCAATATATTCGGGTGATTTTTTCCGAACTGATGCGGCTTCACGACCACCTTTTGTGTGTGGGTGCGGCCGCATTGGACCTTGGTGCGTTCACAGCGTTTCTTTATGCCTTCAATCAGCGCGAAAAAATCAACGAGCTGAATGAATGGGCATCGGGTCAACGATTCCATCCCAGCTATACCCGTGTTGGTGGGCTTCAGCGCGATTTGGATGATGTCTGGATTGGGAAACTGCGCGCATTTATCAAACAGTTTCCCGCGGCCCTCGCGGATGTCACCGGTCTCCTTAATCGAAACCGGATCTTCCTTGACCGTACCAGGGATGTTGGAGTTTTAACGCGGGAAGAGGCGATAAATCGCTCGGTGACCGGTCCGGTTGCCAGGGCATCCGGCCTGGTTCGCGACCTGCGAAAAGACGAGCCGTATTTGGCGTACAAGGATTTCGATTTCAAGGTCGTGGCCGCCAAGGAGGGAGATTGTCTTTCCCGCTACCTGGTTCGCATGGAAGAAATGCGGGAGAGTATCAAGATCATAAACCAGGCGATTGAGAACCTTCCATCCGGGCCCGTGAATGCGGCGGTGGATGATAGAATGGTTCTTCCAAACCAGCTCTCGGTTTACCGCTCAATTGAGGGGCTGATTCACCATTTCGAATTGTTCATGACGAATCGCAAATGGAAACCGCCGGTTGAGGAGGTATACGCCGCAACCGAATCCCCTAATGGCGAGTTGGGTTTTTATATCGTTTCGGATGGAAGCGGAACGGCATATCGGGCCAGGACGCGTCCGCCATCATTCATCCACTTTGCGCTGTTCAATCACCTGGCGCAGGGGCACACCATCAGCGAGGTTGCTCCTATCCTCGGAAGCCTCAACATCATCGCCGCGGAGTTGGACCGATGATCCAAAACAATACTCTTGATGGGGGATGCGCCGGGAAACTTCCCGAATCCATTCGCGAAAGAATTGTCGCGCTTTTGCCCCGCTATCCAAACAAACAGGCGGTTACACTGCCCGCCCTGCATATCGTGCAGGATGAACTCCGCAGGGTGCCGGTTTGGGCCATTCGCGAAATTGCGGACATACTGGATCTTTCGCCTGCGGAAATTCATGACACCATGAGTTTCTATGGATTCTTTCGGACGGACAAGGACCCACTGGGCAAAAGCAGGCTATGGGTGTGCCGAAGTCTGGCCTGCCAGCTTAGGGGCGGCGAGGAGTTGTTGGCGGAATTTTGCTCCAAATTGGGTGTGGCTCCCACCGAAACGACATCGGATGGAAAAATCACGCTCGAATTCGCGGAGTGCATTGGTGCCTGTGAAGGCGCCCCCGCTGTGATGATCAACGATGTTCATCGCAAAAACATTGACCAACCCGAAAAAGTGGATGCCCTTATCGAGGAACTTCGGGCGCTATAGCGTTTGAAGAAAACCTTGTGAATTTCGGCGTTTTGGCCACTTTCAGGCTGGTAATTTCAGGGCTTTTGGCCTTTTGAGAGATCTTCGGGGTTTTATTCCCCGTTTTGGGAGTGAGTGACCATGGCTTACGAGCCGGTACTTTTGGCGCGCGTCGGCAAGGCGGACAGCACCTCGATTGAGGGCTATCGTCGTGACGGTGGCTATGAAACGCTCGCGCGTGCCCTTAAGGACATGACTGGCGAGCAGGTGACCGATGTGGTTAAAGGCGCCGGTCTTCGGGGGCGTGGCGGCGCCGGTTTTCCCACTGGTCTAAAATGGACATTTTTACCCAAGGGACACCCCGGCCCAATATATCTTTGCGTGAATGTCGACGAATCCGAACCCTGCACTTTCAACAATCGCATTTTGGTGGAAAAGGATCCCCATCAGGTTCTTGAAGGGATCATTTTGGCCTGTTACGCCTTCAAGGCGACGACGGCCTATTTTTATATCCGCTACGAGTACGGCACCGGGATGCGCGCAATGCAGAGCGCCATCGATGAGGCTTATGCCGCTGGTTTTCTTGGAAAGAACATTCTTGGATCGGGATATTCGCTCGATGTGTTCGTTCATCGGGGTGCCGGAGCGTATATTTGTGGCGAGGAAACCGGATTGATCGAAAGTCTCGAAGGAAAACGGGCCTGGCCTCGTATCAAGCCCCCATTCCCGGCGATCGAAGGCGCGTTCCGCAAACCCACCATTGTCAATAATCCCGAAACTCTTGCCAATGTGGTCCAAATCCTGAAAAGGGGAGCGGACTGGTTCAAATCCATTGGTGTGCCTCCCGATCCCAAGAACCCCCGGGATGCGGGTAGTTATGGTCCGAAACTCTATTGCATCAGTGGTCATGTGAACAACCCCGGGGTTGTGGAACTTCCCCTTGGAGTGACGGTTCGCCAGCTTATCAACGAGCATGGTGGCGGCGTTTGGAAAGGCAAAAAAGCCAAGGGTTGTATTCCAGGTGGCAACAGTATGGGCCTCATGACGGAGGCCGAATTTGACACGCCGCTCGATTTTAACGGTCCAGGCCGTGTGGGATGTCTGGGCCTTGGCACGGGCGCGGTTACAGTTTTTGACGAAGACACAAGCATAGTTGATGTGCTTTACAACCTCTGTCGATTTTTCCAGCACGAATCTTGTGGGCAATGCACCCCTTGTCGTGAGGGAACGGGTTGGATGTTCAAGATCATGAAGCGATTCCAGTCGGGACAAGGCAGGCGGGAAGATCTCGCCGTCCTTGAGGAGGTCGCCGACAAGATCGGAATTATGCCGGGAACGACCATTTGCGGTTTGGCGGATGGGGCGGGATGGCCTGTGAAAACGGCCATTCGGAAGTTCCGCCCCGAATTTGAGAAGTACATTCAGGATGGGACAGCGAGCAAAAGCAAGCCGCTCCCAATGGCCGCACACTAGAAATCACCGGGACAAGGACTATGGCCACCGTATATGTAAATGATACGCCGGTTGATATCGGCGATGAAAAGCTCAACTGCGTTCAGGCCGCCGAAAAAGCCGGCATCCTGATTCCGCATTATTGCTACCATCCGGCACTTAGCGTCGTTGCCTCGTGTCGTATGTGTCTGGTTGAAGTCGGCGATAAAAAACCGGACGGCACCATCGCCATGCAGCCAAAGGTTGTGCCCGGCTGCCAAACACCAGTGAAGGATGGAACGGTAATCATAACCCGTTCACCCAAAGCGAAAGACGCCCAGGAGCGTACCCTGGAAAGTCTGCTTTTGAATCACCCTCTTGATTGTCCGGTTTGTGACAAGGCGGGCGAGTGTTCCCTCCAGGACTACAGTTTCGGTTACGGCAAAGCCGAAAGCCGGATGAACGACGAAAAGAAAACCCCACCCAACAAGCCTGATATCGGACCCAACATCAATCTATTCACCGACCGCTGCATCATGTGCAGTCGTTGCGTGCGGTTTACCCGCGAAGTCGCGGGCACTGCCGAACTTCACATTACCCATCGCGGGGACCATGCCGAGATTGATGTTTTTCCGGGTGAGCCGCTGGACAACAAGCTCTCAACCAATGTTGTGGATCTTTGCCCCGTGGGCGCCCTGGCTTCCAAGGATTTCCTTTACACCCAGCGTGTATGGAACCTGAAAACGGTGGACAGCGTTTGCCCTGGTTGCTCGACGGGTTGCAGTATCCATCTTGATGGAAACAAGGGTGTTATTTACCGCCTTCGCCCGCGGGCCAATCCGAAGGCCCAAGGGCATTTCATGTGCGATGAAGGGCGCCTTGGATACCACTATGCCAATGCGGCCGAGCGTTTGCGGGAACCGATTGTTCGGGGTCCACATGGCTGGAGCGCCGTTGGTCATCGGGAGGCGGTTCAAAAGACCCAACAAGGATTCAACGAGTATTCCCTCAGAAGCATAACCGGAGTCTGGGGAGTGCTTTCTCCCTTTATGACGGTTGAAGAGGCTTACCTTCTAGCCAGTTGGATTCGTGATTTTGGCAAGGAAGCGCGACTGGTCATGGGACCTGTTCCTGTGGAGGGACAGGATGACCACTATCCCAAAGATCGTCGTGGAAACGAGGTCCCCGGGGCGTCGAAATTCACCATTCGGGCGGAAAAATGTCCAAACCGCAAGGGTGTTGAAGCGATACTTGAGCATTTCTCCGGTTCGGTGGTTGGGTTTGATGCGTTCCTGGCGTCACTCCAGAAGGGCCAGGTAAAGGCGGCGATATTGGCTGGCGGCTATGTTCCCACCGGAAAGGGCCACTGGTTTCCAGCGGAAGCCGTGCCACACCTGGATCAGGTCCCGTTTTTGGTGGTACACGAGACATTCAAAAGTCCACTCTCCGAAAAAGCCCATGTCGTTTTCCCGGCGGCAACATGGGCCGAAAAGGAAGGCACATTCCTCAATCACAAGGGGCTCGCCCAGGCGATTCATTGGATCTCCACGCCTCCCGGCGAATCCAGAACCGACGGCCAGGTTTACCTCGATTTATTGGGTAGAACCGGACTCATGCGGGCCCAACAGCTTCGCAAGGAGATTGCGGAGAAAATTCCCACCCTTTCCCAATTAACCACAGGCCACCTGGGCACGAACGGGGTTCTTCCCGGTGAGACTCCTCCGGCCCAATCCCCAAAACAAAAAATCCCGGTGCACTAAGCCATGAACATTGCGCAACTGCTCGTCGTGCTTGTGACCATTGGCATTGTCTTTGCCGCGGTCATGACTCTTGTTGGCTACGGAAGCCTTCTGGAGCGGAAGATTTCCGCCTGGGTTCAGGATCGCCTTGGTCCAAACCGTGTGGGATTCGATCTGAACCAACCCATTCTTGGTTTGTTCAAGGGCTTTTTCGGCCTTGGTCAGCCTCTCGCCGACGGTGTGAAATTTCTTCTCAAGGAAGAGTTTGCTCCCAAACATGTTGACAAGGTCTTTTACTTTTTGGCGCCGGCAATCGCGGTTTCGACCGCACTCATCGCGTTTGCCGTTGTTCCTTTTGGTTCCACTTCCGTGACTCCTCCCCTTGTGGATAAAAGGATTGATATCTCCGCCTCCAGGCCAAACCCCAACTACGAACATCGGGTTTATCCGAGAACAAATGCCGAGCTTGAGAAGTTAAAGGCCGCCGACCCGTTCCGGTCGGAGCTTTTGGCTTCGGCAAAAAGCAGGAATCCCCAAATCGATCTGCCCGGGGTTGCGGGAATTGATCTTGGTTCTTCCGAAGTCCGATTCGGTATCGCCCCCCAGATCGACCTTGGTGTGCTTTTTGTTTTTGCGATATCCAGTTTGGCCGTCTATGGCGTCGTCCTTGGCGGTTGGTCTTCCAACAACAAATACTCTCTCCTTGGTGCGCTGAGGTCCAGCGCCCAACTCATCAGCTATGAGATTCCGATGGGAATGGCGATTCTCGTTGTGGTCTTCATGGTGGGATCCCTCAACCTTCAATCGATTGTCGATTATCAGGCCGAGCATGCCTGGTTCATTGTGTACCAACCTCTGGGTTTTCTTTTGTTCCTGACGGCGATTTTTGCGGAATGCAACCGTATGCCGTTCGACTTGCCGGAGTGTGAACAGGAGCTTGTTGGGGGGTATCACACCGAATACAGCTCCATGAAATTCGCCTGCTTCATGATGGGGGAATACACCCATATGGTGACAACCAGTTTTCTTTTGGTCGCGCTTTTTCTTGGTGGATGGCATGTCCCGTTTGTCGTCACCCAGGACTTCCCTGTGGGAATCCTGGCATGGGGTGCCAAGTTGGTTGTTTTTTGTGGAAAGATGATGTCGGTCATTGTCTTGTTCATGCTTGTTCGTTGGAGTTTGCTAAGGTTCCGATTTGACCAATTGATGGGGCTGGCCTGGAAGGGCTTAATGATTCTGGGCATCCTTAACACGGTTGGCGCGGTTGTAATTCTGCAAACGAAACCCATCGGGGAACTTAGCCTTTGGCTTTTGCCCGCCTGGTCGATTGTTGCTCTCCTTGTCGTAACGGGACTGAGCATGGTGCGTGTGAAACCGGCCAACAGGTTCCGAACAGGCATTTCCAGGGTGGACGAACGGTTTGCCTCCGCCGAGGTGCTCGTGGCTGGCCGCCATTAATTTTTTTGGAACAGGGACAGAAAAAGATCATGGCGATTCAAACCAAAGATGTGACTTGGGTGGAAGCCCCAAAATTGGGGCTCCTTGACCAACTTTATCTTCCTGCCATCGCGGGAGGATTGGTCACGGCCCTCAAGCACCTTGTGGAGACCACCACGGGGACAGGCGCTGAAAAAACCCAGCAATACCCGGAAGAAAAGCCTAAACTTCCTCCCCACTATCGGGGCCTTCACAGGCTGAACCGCGATGATGAGGGGCGCGTCAAATGTGTGGCATGTTACATGTGTTCGACCGCTTGTCCGGCGCACTGTATCGACATAGTTGCCGCTCCGTCGCCTTGGACTGACCGCGAAAAATATCCGGAAGTTTTCGTGATTGACGAACTTCGATGTATTTACTGCGGCATGTGCGAACAGGCTTGCCCCGTGGATGCCATTGAGTTGACCAGTGTCTTTGACCTGACCGGTATGTCCAGGGAACAGATGATTTTCAACAAGGAAAAGCTGCTTGCGGTTTATGATGAAACCGTCAAGGCGGGCAATGATCCGGTGCGCACCCACTCTGGCAAACTTGGGCCCGCGAGTGAACCTGGAGAAGCTGGTTTGACTGGGACAAGCAGCGCGCAGAGTTAGTTTCACCAGACCAAAACCGGATCCCTGGCAGACGGTAAGAACCGGGTGGGCGAGAAGGACAGGGATCCTAAAAAAAACAGAAGGAACGGGGCCCAAAGTGATTTGGGGAAGTGATGGAACTTTTTGCGGCAGGCCAACCCGGCCTTTTTCGATTTGAGTACTTTTTTGCCCTCGCCCTTGGCGCATTGGGTATCTACCTGCTTCTGCCAACCCCTCGTGGCAAGGCAAGCGTGGCGGGATCCCTGGCGGCATTGGGATCACTTGGGTGGCTTTGCTTTCTTGGCCTTGCTCCCAGTGGCATGACCGTAGAAACCGGTTTGTTTCACCTTTTCGCCGCACTGGCCTTGGTAGGTGCTGTTTTTCTGGTTACCCAGACCAATCCCGCCCGCGCCGCGCTTTCCTTTGTTATGGTTGTGATCAGTGTGGGTGGATTGATGCTGCTTCTAGCCGCCCCATTCCTAATGGCCGCAAACATGATTGTCTATGCCGGTGCGATCGTTGTGACTTTTTTGTTTGTATTAATGCTTGCCCAGCAGGGGGGGGCCTCGGATGCCGACAACCGTAGTCGCGAACCCGGGCTTGCCTGCTTCACTGGATTGGCGCTTTCGGCCAGCTTGCTCCTTTTGCTTCAGAGGGATCAGGACAATGCCAATCTTGGTTTGGGACAAATGAAAGGCATTAACGCACCGATTGCAGCGGTTCGGCTCAAGCAGGAAGAACCACTTCGGCGCGAGCCAAATGGCCGCCCGACGGCACCCGCTGATAATACGACATTTCTTGGACAAACCCTTTACACATCGCTTCTTTTGCCGGTGGAACTTGCCGGAGCTCTTCTGCTTGTGGCGACGGCCGGAGCAATCCTCATCGCCCAAAGGCGGCCCGGCACGGAGGTTACCCCTTGAACCAGATTATGGATCTACCTCCGGGACTTACCCACTACCTCGCGGTGGGCGCACTTTTGTTTGTCCTGGGGATCATTGGTTTTTTGGCACGGAGGAACATGATTCTGATGTTCCTCAATGCCGAATTGATGATTCAGGGAGTCGCCCTGAACTTTGTGGCATTTGCGAGGCACCGGGGAAATCTTGAAGGTCAGGGCTTTGTCCTTTTTCTATTGGCGGTCGCGGCTTGTGAAGCGGCAATTGCACTAGCCCTGATTTTGGTTCTTTACCGGACACAAAACTCTCTTGATGTTAGCCTCTGGCAAAATCTCCGCGAAGAGGGGCTTGAACCCATCGTGGATGAGGAACCCTTGCCTTTGGCGCCCCTGGAAGAAAAAAGTCCCAGCCTGACAGTGGCGGGGCCCGGGCCGGCACAGCCCGAGGAGACGAGCCATGTTTGAACCCGCCGCGCTAGCTTTGATTCCCCTTCTTCCCGCATTGGCGGGCGCTGTGACCCTGATTTTTGGGCCAAAATTCCTGAAGCAGCAAAGCCATTTGCCGCTGATCGGTGCCTGTATTGCCTCGTTTTTGATCTCCCTTGTGGCTATTCAGTCCATGGGATCCGAATCGGGCGCCAGGGAGGTTTCCCACCATGCAGGCATATGGTTTTCCACATTTGGCTCCAATCCTGTAAATGTTGGATGGGATTTCCGACTTGACCCGATCTCCGGGATGATGGTTCCGATGGTCCTTTTTTTGGCCACGGTCATCGCTGTCTTCTCAACAGGCTACATGAAGGAAGACCCCGGCTATCCAAGATATTTTGGCGTTTTTTCCCTCTTTGTCGCCGCTATGACCCTGTTGGTTTTGGCTGACAATATTGTTCTGCTTTATGCTGGGTGGGAAGGCGTTGGGGTATGTTCATTTTTGCTGATTGGTTTCTGGTTTCAGAAACCATCCGCTCTCAAGGCTGCTCGCAAGGCCTTCATGGTAACCCGCATTGGGGATGTTGGTCTCCTTTTGGGGATCTTCCTGCTTTGGTCGGGATGCGGATTCACCCTCCAAATTCCAACTCTAATAGAAAAGGCCAGGCAACTTCCTGATGAGTATCTGTACCTGGCTGGATTCCTCCTTTTTGTCGGGGCAATGGGCAAGTCGGCCCAGTTTCCCCTCCACATTTGGCTTCCGGACGCCATGGAAGGTCCGACCCCTGTAAGCGCGCTGATTCATGCCGCGACAATGGTGACCGCAGGTGTTTACCTGATTGCGCGGTTTTTGCCCGTCCTTACCTTGTCGCCGGACCTGTTGTTGGTCATTGCGATAATTGGAGGGATAACCGCTATCCTGGCGGCCTTGATTGCCCTCACCCAAAACGATCTGAAGCGCATCCTTGCCTATTCGACCATGAGCCAACTGGGATACATGTTCATGGCTTTGGGAGCGGGCAGGTCGGATATTTCCAGTCATAGCCTGGTAACTTTCGCCATGGTTGCGGCTATGTTCCACCTTTTCACCCATGCATTTTTCAAGGCACTTTTGTTCCTTTCCGCAGGAAGTGTCATGCATGCAATGGGCCATGTGATCGATTTGAGGCGGATTGGTGGGTTGAGGCATGTGATGCCTTTAACTCATATCGCTTTCCTTTCCGGTGCTTTGGCATTGTCGGGTATCATTCCTTTCTCGGGATATTGGAGCAAGGATGAGATTCTTGTCGCACTCGATGCGGCTTCTCACGGACCCAATCGCGATCTTGTTTACAAAATTCTGACATGGCTCGGTTTGATAACCGCGGGGCTTACGGCTTTTTACACATTCCGGGCGTATTTCCTTGCCTTTTGGGGCGAGGTAAAAATTCCCGTGGAAGCCTTTGCCCATGGCCATGATGGGCATGGCCACGAAAAAACCGAAAATGATTTATCGGTCAACCACAAGGTTAATCATGATCCATATGGTCATTCCAGTGACCCATCGAAGGCTCATGAATCTCCCTTGATCATGACATTGCCTTTGATGGTGTTGGTTCCAGCCGCACTTGGCATTGGTGCTTTGTTTGGTCCCACGCACAAGATGATGGATTTTCTGGGCTCGGCTTCGGGTTTCCACCAGGATCATGGGGACCATGCGGCAAGCAAATGGGTGGCATTGGCATCACAGGTATTTGGCTTGTGTGGTATCGCTATTGCCTTTGTTCTTTATGTGGCGAAACCCTCATTGGCCACTTCAATCAAAAAGTCGGCGGGTGTTGGTTACAATCTTTCGATCAACCGATTTTACCTCGATGAAATTCTGACGCTCCTTTTTGTTCGTCCGCTCCAAATTTTGGGATGGTTGATCCAGGCGCTGGATCGGGAACTCTGGGATCGATTGGTGGATGCCGTTGCCAGGATTCCGGCATGGCTTGGTGACAAATTCCGGCCCGTTCAAAACGGCCTGGTACAGTTTTACGCCTTGGCGATGGCGTTGGGACTGACCATTTTCCTTGTATTCCTCGCCTTTGGGGATCGGCTTTTCCGCTAAGGAGGCCGTAAGGACCGCTCATGAAGGAAGCTCTTTTGGCCCTGATCGGCATTCCCCTGTTTGGGGCGCTGCTGACTTTGCTCACAGCAAGGCATAACCGCGATAGGGCGCGAACAATTGCGATGGCCTCCACGGGACTGACCCTATTGATCAGCCTTGGATTGGTGTTTGCGGATTTGGCTGGAGCCGCCGGGGTTCCCGGGCAATTCCATGGCGAAACCCGTCGACTGCTCCTAGGAACCGGTAATTCCCCGGAATCCCTGAGGGGGATTTCGTTTCATATTGGTTTGGACGGGATAAGCCTTGGCTTGGTGTTTCTGACGGGGCTTCTGTTTCCCGCAGCGCTTTTCCTGACGAGAAAAGAGGCGAACATCAACGATTGGGGCTTCCTTGCGTGGTACCAGTTATTGCAGGGGTTGACCTTCGGGGCCTTCCTTTCACTTGACCTCATTCTGTTTTATGTCTTCTTTGAGCTAACCCTGATTCCGCTATTCTTCATGATTGGTGGATGGGGTGGCAGCATGAAGATTGAAGCGGCCACCAAGATGTTTCTTTATGGTCTCACGGGAAGTCTTTTCACCCTGGGTGGAATCGTTGGGGCGAGTCTCGCTTTGGGTGGGATGGAAAAGGGTTGTGATTTTTCCATTCCCCGCCTTGTCCAAGTGGCCAAGGATCGCGGTAAACCGCTGGAGGAGTTGATCACACGGGTTGAGAAAACCCGCGAGGCCCTAAAAAACACCAAAACAGATCTGGAAAACAAAACCGCCCAGGCCAAATTTGACGAGGCTGAACACGAGCTCCTTCAAAAGCGAAATGCCGCGTCCCACTGGCTCAATTGGCAAACGGTTCTTTTCCTGATGCTTATGGCTGGTTTCGCTGTCAAAATTCCAATTATTCCGGTCCACTTTTGGCAACCCATGGCGTATCGTGAGGCACCCATAGCCCTTACGGTCGTCCTGAGCGCGGTGTTGGCAAAGATGGGGTTGTTTGGCGTGGTGAGGATTGTGCTTCCCTTGCTGCCAGAGGCCTCGGTTCGATTGGCGACACCTGTGCTGGGAACCCTTGCAACCATTGGCATTCTCTATGGTGGATTGGCGGCACTTGGTGCTTCGAATATTCGCACCATGCTCGCATTCAGCAGTATCAGCCACTTGGGGTTCTGTCTGTTGGGGATGGTCTCGTTGAATGAAACCGGTCTTTCGGCGGGTGTGCTTCAAATGGTCAATCACGGAATCACCACGGGTGGGTTGTGGCTTTTCGCACTCATCCTCTTGGAACGGTTCCCCTCTCTGGAAATCCATACTTTCAGCGGCATGGCTGGGAGGTTTAAGGCAATGGGTGTCGTTGCCGTTTTGCTAACGCTCTCTTCGGTTGGTTTGCCTGGACTCAACAGCTTTGTCGGGGAAATCCTTTCCCTGATGGGTATGTATGCCCAGGGGCCCGATGGTCGGCAGCTTGCGGTTCTGGCCTCTTTGGGGCTGATTCTTGGCGCCTGGTACATGCTCAACTTTTTGTTGCGGGTTTTTTATGGGGATGAGCGTGTTCCCGCTTCCCTCCCGGGAAGGGAGGCCATTGATCTTTCTGGTCGGGAGTTGGCTGTTTTTGTTCCGATCATTGGACTCTGTTTCTTTTTGGGGCTTTCTCCCCAAACCGCCCTCAAAAGAATTTCCGCAGATACAAAGCCTTTGGCCGCCGAATTGGGCGAGGCCCGACACCGTGCGGCTGGCGCTAGCCAATTGACACCATTGGCCATGGCCAATGAGGCCCATGAGGCATCGGCCCACCAGGGCAAACGGGCGACACCAAATCATCCAGCGCCCCAAACAAACAAAGGGGGGGCTCACTAATGAACCCTGATTTGACCCATTTGACTCCAAGTCCGGCGGATTTCCTTGCATCGGTTTCCCCGGCGGTTCCGGAATTTTTCCTGCTGGCCCTTGGTTCCCTGGTGCTACTTGGCGGTACTTTTCGCCAGGAGCGTCCACTTTGGGGATGGATCAGCTTTTTTGGCCTGGTCACCGCCATTGCCCTCGCTTTGAGGCCCATCGTCTCCGTTCCAATCGATGGTAATCCCTACCATGGGCCTTTGGTATATGATGGGCTCTCACAGACTCTGCGCATACTGACATTCCTGTGTGGTGCGGGTTTGGTGCTTTTGGGCTGGGAAGAGGGCGATTCTTCCCATGTCGCCGAACGAAGCGCGATGGTGCTCTTCGCGGCCGCGGGCGCATCCCTTTGTGTGGCGGCCAATGATCTGGCGACCCTCTTTTTGTCGCTTGAGCTTGTGAGCATTCCAAGCTACATGACCCTGTTCCTTGCCCGCCCGGACAAAAACAGTCGTGAGTCAACACTCAAATATTTTCTTTTGAGTATTTTTTCATCCGCAATGATGCTTTTTGGCTTCAGTTACCTCTACGGAATCACCGGTTCGATCAGGATCCCCGAGATTTTGGCTGTTCTTGCGGAAAGCAGCCTAAGTCCGGTTCCCGAAGCGGTCCCGGCCGCCCGGCTGGTTGGCCTGGTTATGGTTGTCGCCGGCCTTGGTTTCAAAGTCACCGCCGTGCCGTTTCATTTTTATGCTCCCGATGTCTATCAGGGCACAAGCCATTTTGGCGCGGCCGTGCTTTCAACCCTGCCCAAAATTGCGGGGTTTGCGGCATTGGCAAGGCTCACGGGCCTCACTTACGAGACAAATGGAGGCGTTTTTCTCCCCTTCGAAAGCCAACCAAGCTACCTGTTCTGGATACTTGCCTCGGTCACCATGACATTGGGCAATATCATCGCCCTTTGGCAAAACAACCTTAGGAGACTTTTTGCCTACTCCGGTATCGCACATGCCGGGTATATGCTGGTCGCGCTTTCCGTAGGGCGGGAGGTTGGAGCCACCGGAGCCTTGGCCGCTTTGGTGGTTTACCTGTGGGCTTATGTTTCGATGACCCTTGGAACCTTTGCGATTTTCATCTACCTCGACAAAAAGAACAAACCTGTCGAGAAAGTGGAGCATCTCAATGGTTTGGCGAAAACGGACCCTGTTGCCGGGGCGATCCTTGTTCTGCTGCTTTTGAGTCTGATTGGTTTTCCACTCACCGCCGGGTTTATGGGGAAATTGGCCCTGGTGCAGTGTGCCATCCGCCGCGGACTGGAGAACGCCATTACCGAGGCTCATCCAACAAGCGAATTGCGCCTTTATGTTGGATTGGCGGTTCTGATTCTTGTTAATGCCGCGATTGGTGGCTGGTACTACTTGCGCATCATGGGGGCTCTCTATTTCCGCAAGGGGAAAGAAACTCCGGGGTCCAACCGTCCGGTTGCCGCCCTTCTGACCGGAGTTGCCTGCGTGGTGGTTACGATTGCGGTTGGCGTTTTGCCCGCCTTGGTAACCCGGGGAATAGGTGAGGTTCCCGCACAAGTTATCAAGGCACAGGCCGTGGTGGGAGATTCCTTGGTGAAGCCCGCCACCAATCACTAGGCTTTTCGATGTTAGCCTCGGGCAAGGGTGAATGGCCCCCCGAGGAATTATGGCGCTGTTTTCGTGTTCCACTTCCGGAAACAATTCAAAAGATTACAACCGGGCTGTCTTCCGATCCACTATTTCGGGTTAAAAACACCCAGGGAAATTGGGCCCTGAAGTCGTCTCCTTTCACACCCGAATGGAAACAGAAGCGTTCAGCCCTTCATGAGATCCTCCGGGGTGCAAGTTTGGTGGTGCCGGAATATATTTCCTGTCCGGCGATTACTTCCCTGGTTGTCATGGAGGGCAGGATTTGGGAATTGTTTCCCTGGATTGTTGGTGAACAAAAAACTTGTTCCGAGTTGGGGCCCAAGCATTGGCGCGAGTTGGCGCGGTTTTTGAAAATAGCCCATTTGGGTCTCAGAAAGAGCGGGGGCGAAAGCAAGGCGCCAATTGGTTATTTGCCGTCCTTTCAAAGTCGATTTGTTGAGTTGAAAAAGGCATGGGATCATTTGTATGGGGGGCCATTGGTTTGGCCCGAACCGTTTTTGGCCCATCCCTCCTGGTCAACCATTTCACCACGGTTGAAGGAAACAATTGGATGGGCCCTGCAAGATTTGGCTTGGATGCAAAAACAATCGGTGGGCATTCAACCCATCCACGGAGATCCCCATTTGGGAAACTGGTTATGGCGGAAGGATCTACCTGTTGGTTTGGTTGATTTTCTTGGACCCAGGGACTGTATAGAGGCAGACATCGCCCGAATTTGCGGAAGCGACGAATTGGATCCATTTGAAGTTTGCCGGGTTTTTTGTCTGGGTTATGCAGAGATGGATAAAGTGGAATTGGACCAAAGTGTGGGAATTGCGTTGGCGATGTTGTTTAGCGGTTTGACGGCCAGAATATTTCGTTGGCGGAACTGGCTTTTGGGTGGGAATGTCTCCGTTGCGGCGGCCAGGATTCGACTGAATGGGGTTTTGGACCAATTTCCCAAAGCGATTTCCTGGCGCCAAAACCGAAATTGGCCAGGCGCTATGTAGGAGACAAAAAAAGCGGGCAGGTTTCCCTGTCCGCTTTTGTGTAGCCGTTTCCGGAAAAACAAGGCGTTAGCGCTTGCTGAACTGGAAGGATTTGCGTGCGCCCTTGCGGCCGTATTTCTTTCGCTCTTTCATGCGGCCATCCCGTGTGAGGAAGCCGGAATCGCGAAGGCCGCGCGCCATGGAGTTGGCGGGATCTTCAACAGCGACTTCCGCACCTTCAGCAGCTTGGGAAGGAGCGGCGGGAGTGGCCAGCCCAAACATGATCTTGATGGCGCGAGCGAGGCCTTGGCCAACCGCACCAGCTTGACCGGTGGCGCCACCGCCCTTGACATCGGCTATGACATCAACCCGCTCACGCAGGTCGGTGACCAGAAGCGGTCCTTCAACGAAATAACGATCTTTGTCTTCGTTAAAGTAGGCAATAAAGTCTTTGCCATTAATGATGATCTTGCCGGTGCCTTCGGTAAGACGAACGCGCGCAACAGAGGTCTTTCGACGGCCGGTGCCGCGATAAAATTTGGTCTTTGAAGCTGGTGAAGCCACTGTCAGTCACTCCTGGACTTATGCTTGGGGGGTAAATGTGCGGGGTTGTTGTGCCTGGTGCGGATGGGATGCTCCGGCAAACAGTTTGAGTTTGGTCATTTGCTGACGGCCCAAACGGGTGCGGGGAACCATGCGACGCACGGCTTCAAGAAGGATGAATTCGGGCTTGCGGACGATGAGGTCCTTGGCGCGAACCCGCTTTTGGCCACCAGGATAGCCTGTGTAGCTCTGGTATTCCTTGGTATCGAGCTTGCGGCCGGTGAATTTGATCTTGGAAGTGTTCACTACAACCACAAAATCCCCCGTGTCCACATGGGGGGTATATTCCGGACGGTGCTTGCCCCGGAGAATTGTGGCAATCTGGGTAGCCAAACGGCCCACCACTTGATTGGATGCATCAATGACCCACCACTCATGCTTCACTGAAGCAGGCTGGGCCATGGTTGTCGTCGTCATGAGAACCTACCCTTTGAAAAATCCGTAAGCTGCTAACATACCAGAATTTCTGGGCGGGTCAAGCTCCACGAAAGAATCGGTGCCTGAACCACCTGTAATAACTTGATCGGACAATCATTTCTTAGGGTCGGGCAGCAAAGCCGCATCCCCCACGACACAAATTATCGGAATTCGACGCGAAAAGCATAATGGTGGAAATTGCTTGAGCTATCAAGTGTGTCAATGATGCT
>CAWUOD010000004.1:0-19291 GCA_963923115.1 uncultured Singulisphaera sp. | reverse complement strand
GTCGGCAGCGTCAGATGTGTATAAGAGACAGCCTCTGCTCCACCCGATGAGGTGCGCGCGCTTTTTCGCCGAAGCCTTCCGGTGGGGGCGGCGTTTGGGGTGGTGGAGGTTCTTGGTCCGCGGTGTGAGGGACGGACGATTCATGTCCAGGTGGCGACTTTCCGCAGTGATGGCGCCTATGTGGACGGAAGGCGGCCTGAATCTGTCCATTTCGGTTCGGCTCGGCAGGACGCCCAACGGCGCGACTTCACCATCAATGGAATGTTCCTTGATCCAATCCATGGAAATGTGATCGATTATGTCGGAGGTCGAAAAGACCTGGAAGAAAAAGTCCTCCGGGCCATAGGAAATGCCTCTGACCGGTTTCGTGAAGACCGGCTCAGGCTCCTTCGCGCGGCGAGAATGGCAGCCCGCTTTGATCTTGAGGTCGAATCCGAAACCGAAAAAGCCATTTTGGCCAACGCCCACGCAATCACCCTGGTCTCCGCCGAACGAATCGCGGATGAAATAAGACGAATGCTATCCCATCCCAATCGTTGCCATGCTCTCAAATTGCTATGTGATTGGGGCCTTTTCCAAAGGGTCCTTCCCGGAATTGGGCATCCTTCTCCCGATCTGGTTCAAACGATTGGGAGACTTCAGCCCGCCACACCCTTTGTGGGTGTGGCGGCGCTCCTTGTTCCAAACTCCAAGGAAGCCCGCAGGATCTCCCAGAGCCTACGATTATCCAACCAGGAAATGCGTGATATCATTTGGCTGGTGGAGCATATTGACGATATGGGCAAGTCCGCCACCCTTCCCAACCACTCCCTGTATCCGATTCTGGACCATCCCTTGTGTGAATTGCTGATGGACCTGTTCCAGGCGGGAAAGCCCGGTACGGACAAGGACCCCGGTGTGGAAAGATGCCGGCAACTTTTGGGCAACCCGCCTCCCAATGGATTCTCCCCGCCCCCATTGGTGGATGGAAACATGCTCATTGAAAATGGTTTTAAACCGGGGCCATCTTTTTCCCGTGTTCTGCAAACCTTGTGGCATGCCCAACTGGATGGTTTGATAAAGTCAGGTGACGAAGGATTGAAAATGGCCACAAATCTATGTGAATAAGCGACTTGCAAAAATAATCATGAAAGGTCTTGCGTTAAGCCGATCCTAGGCTAGGATGACATCCGTACACTATATTTTTCGTTTGTTTCCTTTTAAGGCGCCCCAACATGGCAGATCCCGTCCAGGACCGTGAACTGAAAAATGCCCTCTCCCAAATTGAAAAGCAATTTGGCAAAGGTTCCATTATGCAGCTTGGCGGTGATGCCAATGCCAACGACATTCAGGGGATTTCCACGGGGGCCCTGTCCCTGGATATCGCGTTGGGCGGAAAGGGATTCCCCCGGGGCAGGATTATTGAAATTTTTGGGCCCGAGGCGTCAGGAAAAACGACGGTCACCCTTCACGCGGTGGCCGAAGCACAAAAAGCGGGTGGAGTCGCTGCTTTTATCGATGCCGAACATGCCCTGGATCCGAGTTGGGCCCGCCGGATTGGCGTCGACCTTGAATCCCTTCTCGTCAGCCAACCCTCCAATGCCGAGGAGGCCCTCAAAATCGCGGAAATGCTGATCAAATCCAACGCCGTGGATCTGATTGTGATCGACTCGGTGGCGGCTTTGGTTCCCAAGTCCGAAGTCGAGGGAGAAATTGGTGATTCCCATGTCGGGCTTCAGGCTCGCCTGATGAGCCAGGCAATGCGCATCCTCACCCCCACCATCAGCCGTTCGCGCACCACGATGATTTTCATCAACCAGATCCGTCAAAAGATCGGGGTGATGTTTGGAAGTCCGGAAACCACCGCGGGTGGCTTGGCTCTCAAGTTTTACGCCTCGGTCCGGCTGGACATTCGCAAGCTGACCTCCATCAAGGAGGGCGAGGAAACTGTCGGCAACCGGGTCCGGGCAAGGGTTGTCAAAAACAAGGTTGCTCCCCCGTTTCGCGTGGCCGAATTTGACCTGATGCATGAGGGAGGTATCAGCCGTGAGGGTGATCTGATCGACCTCGGTATCGAGGACAAGATTGTCGACAAATCCGGCGCCTGGCTCAATTATGGCGATGTTCGACTGGGGCAGGGGCGTGAAAACGCCAAACAGTTCCTTCGTGACAATCCAAAGGTTTACGAGGAGATTCGAAAAAAGATCCTCGCCAAAAGGAATATGAGTGGCAATGCGGCGCCCGTCCCCGCCATCGATTCCAAATCCGAAACTGCGAAGGTCGAACGCGCGGAAAAAACGGAAAAGCCCGAGATCCCCTCCAAAAAGAAGTAGTATAAGGGGAAAGCCATTCGGACCGACCCCGGAGTTTCTCCCCGCATGTCCTTTCCCTATGCGATCTGTAATGAGACTTTTGGCTCCTGGGATCATTCCAGGGGCTGTGAGGTGGCGGCGAAAACAGGGTATCGCGCCCTGGAGGTCGCCCCTTTCACATTGGCTCCCCTGATCAACGAATTCAGCCCAAAGCAAAGGGCGGATTATCGAACTCTTGTCGAATCGAACGGTCTGGAAGTTTTGGGGCTGCACTGGCTCCTTGCCAAAACAGAAGGTTTCGAGGTAACCAGTCCCGACCCAAAGGTTCGGCAAAAAACAGCCGATTACATCGGGGATTTGGCACAGGCATGCCAGGACCTGGGTGGTCACCTGATGGTTTTCGGCTCCCCACTTCAACGAAAAATACCCCAGGGACACACAAGCGAACAGGCCCGTGAATTTTTTGTCGATACCTTGCAGCGGATTCTTCCCGCGTTGGAAAAGACCGAAGTCTCTTTTTTGCTTGAACCCTTGTCCTCCCGGGAAACCGATTTTCTTCTCACATCCGCCGAGGCTTGCTCCATCCTTGATGATTTTCACCACCCCTTGTTGGGTCTCCATCTCGATGTGAAGGCCATGTCCTCGGAGTCGATCCCCATTCCCCAAATTTTGCAAAATTCCTGGCGACATTTGCGCCATTTTCACGCGAACGATGCCAATTTGCGTGGGCCAGGCTTTGGGGATGTCGATTTTCGTCCGATTTTTGAGGCTTTGTACAACATTCATTACCCGGGCTGGGTTTCGGTCGAGGTTTTTGATTACTCCCCGGATCCGGAAACCATCGCCCGTGAAAGCATGTCCTATATGAAGAGTTGCGAACCCGTTTAAGGCGGATTCTGGAATTCCCCCGGGAAAAACCAATACCTTTCCCGTTTATCATTTTCCCTGACCCATCTGGAGGCTCACATGCGTAAATGTCTTTCTTTTGCGTCCCTTTTCCTTGCGGGGATATTCGTTTCATGTGTCGTTGCGGCGCCCCGAGCCACAAACATTGCCGTCGATGAGGAATGCAAGGAGGCGCTCCAGAAGCTCCAGGATTTTGTGGGGCAATGGAAGGCGTCCGGTGGACCGGACGGACGAAAGACCGGCATTCCGATCTGGTCGGAGACCATCGAGTGGGGCTGGAAATTCAAAGGTGACGATGTCGCCCTCGTGATGAAGGTCGAGGGGGGGAAATATTTGAAGGGGGGCGAGCTGAAATATCTGCCCGAAAAACGCGTCTACCAGTTGAACGCGGTCGATGCGAAAGGCGAGAAACTTGTTTTCACCGGAAAATTTGCCAAGGACATTCTCACCCTTGAGCGCGTCGACAAAAAAGCCAACGAACGCCAACAGCTCGTCATGAACACGGCCGCGGAGGGTGTCCGTTTCCTTTATCGGTTCAAGAAGGCCGAAGAGGGACGGACCCTTTTTGGTGGGGTCTATTTGGTTCAGGCAACCAAGGAGGGCGAAAGCCTGGGCGCATCCCAGAAAAAGAACGAATGCGTCGTTTCCGGTGGAGCTGGCACCACGGCGGTCAGCTACAAGGGAGAGACTTTCTATGTGTGTTGTTCCGGCTGCGCGGATGCCTTCAAGGAGAATCCCGAAAAGTACATTGCCGAATTTAAGGCCAAAAAGAAAAAATAACCATCATTGGGATCCAAAGGTTCTCCTTGTCCGGATCTTTGGGACTCTTAGAATTATCTGGGTAAATCGGGGCGCAAGTGCGTCCCCTCCCCCCACCTTGTTCAGACTCTTAAGGGGATGCCGTTTGGGGTGTCCCGTATCGAAGAATTTTTAGGAGTTCCAAATGACCATTATCCCCCGCTGGGCCCTAACCAGCCTCACCGGAACGGCCGCGGTTCTCGCCATCGGAATCCAGTTTGTATCCACGGCCCAGGCCCAGGATAAAAAGGAAACCGCCAAAAAGGTCCAGGCCTCCATTATCGCCGCCGGCGAAGCCCTCACCTCGGGTGATGCTTCCAAAGTCAAGGATGTCGAGAAATTCGATCTTGACCCCATCATGCACGCCTTCAAGCCCCGCGCTCGCGGCGGAATCGGGTTTGGTGAAAAAGCCGGGCTTGTTCCCCCGAACGAGGATGGTCTCGAATCCAAAATGATCTCCCTCGCCAAGAAGCCCCTCAGCGCGGGTGATGCCGCCAAGTTGGAATCCGCGATCACCGCGGCCGCCCACCAAATTCTTGCCATTGGCATGGCCAGTGACACCAAGTGGCCCGAAAACAAGGACAAAGCGAAGTCCAAGGATAAGTGGGCGGAATTCAACACCCTCATGAAGGATGGGGCCAAGGAATTGGGCGCCGCCGCCAAGGCCAAGGACTCCGCCAAAATCAAGGCTTCCGCGACCAAGATCAATCGTTCCTGCAACGAATGCCACACCGCATTCCGCGACTAGTTCCTGATCGGACAAGTTGACAAAAAGAAAGCCCCGGGAATCGATTCCCTGGGCTTTCTTTTTTTTTCTGGTTGGAAAAATTCCCGGAAGGGAAAAGACCCTAATAAAGATCTATCCTGTCGGGCTTGCCTAGCCCTTGTTGTAGTATGTCCGCTCGATGAAGGTCGTGTCGACCCGTCCCTCGACAAACGCCATGTTCTGGAAAATTTCACGGAGCAACGGAATGGTTGTGGCGATCCCCTCGACCTGGAATTCCGCAAGGGCCCGTCGCATTCGGGCGACCGCCTGGGCGCGGTCGGGCGCATGGACCAAAAGTTTGGCCACCATGGAATCGTAATTGGAAGGAACCGTGTAACCGGCTGTCGCATGGGTGTCGACGCGCACGCCCGGACCTCCGGCGACTTGCCAGCGCGTGATTTTGCCTGGTGAGGGTCGGAAATTGTGCGCGGGATCCTCGGCGTTGATGCGCACCTCGAAGGACGCGCCGCGATGAACAATATCTTTCTGGCTGAAGGAGAGCTTTTCCCCCGCGGCGACCCGGATCATTTCCTTGATCAGGTCGACCCCGGTGACCAATTCCGTAACGGGGTGTTCGACCTGGATACGGGTGTTGACCTCGATGAAGTAAAAGTTGTTGTGCTTGTCCACCAGGAACTCGACGGTGCCCGCGGAAAAGTAATTGGCGGATTTGACCAGCTTTACGGCGGCGGCGCAAATGGCTTCCCGAACCGAAAGCGGCAAATTGGGGGCGGGTGATTCTTCCACCAGTTTTTGGTGCCGGCGCTGAAGACTGCAATCGCGCTCCCACAAGTGGACCAGGTTCCCATGTTGGTCACCAATGACCTGAACCTCCACATGGCGGGGCTGCTCGATGTATTTTTCCATGTAAACGGAGCCATCCTTGAAGGCGTTCTCCGCTTCCTGCCTTGCCGAGGCCAGGCCCGTTTTGAGGGCGATATCATTGTGCGCGACACGCATTCCGCGGCCGCCACCACCCGCCGATGCCTTGATGAGGACCGGATAGCCCATCTTGGCCGCAAGCTCAACCGCTTGCTCTTCCGAAGTGATCAGCCCCTCGGAACCGGGGACCACTGGCACCCCTGTTTCCATTGCAAGTTTGCGCGCTTCGTTTTTGCTTCCCAGCCGACGCATCGCTTCATGGGGAGGTCCGATGAACTCGATTTTGCATGAACGACAAACCTCGGCAAAGTGGGCGTTTTCCGAGAGAAAACCATAGCCCGGATGAATGGCCTGGACATCGGCGATTTCGGCCGCGCTAATCAGCCGGGGAATATTGAGGTAGCTTTCCGAAGCGATGGCGGGACCAATGCAGATCGCCTGGTTGGCCATCGCCAAATAGGGAGCCCCACGATCGGCTTCCGAATATACGGCGACAACTTCGATACCCATCTCGCGGCACGCCCGAATGATTCGGAGGGCGATTTCGCCGCGATTGGCGACCATAATACGCTGAAACATGGTGCTTACCTGAACGGGTTTTGGCCCTTTGGGGGCTTTGGGATGTGTTCCTGACGCGCCACCTGATCAGGCGGGATCAACACGGAACAGAACCTGACCATATTCCACAGGTTGTTTGTTCTCGACAAGGACCTCAACAATGGTCCCGGATATTTCGGCCGGGATCTCATTGAAGATTTTCATGGCTTCAATGATGCAAACCACGCTGGTTGGGCTGATTTTGGTCCCCACCTCGGCGAACGCTTTGGAGCCAGGTTTGTCTTGTGCGTAAAAGGTTCCGGGGGTGGGGCTTTTGATCTCAAGCAGTTTTTTCGCAGGCGCTGCGGCGGCGGCTGGAGCGTGCGAAGCCTGCGGAGGCGGACTGGCCAAAACCGGCACGGGGGCCGAAAGGACTGGAGCGTGGGATACCACAACACCAGAGGATCGCTTGAGCTTCAGGCTCCGTGATCCCTCGGCAAGCTCGATTTCCGCAAGTTCATGGTCCTTCATCAGATGGACCAATTCCCGGACGGTGTCCACATCGAACGGTCCGTTGGATGGGGAGGATTTCTTCGTTTCAGTCACGGCTTCCTTCTCCTGGGTTTTGGAATGCCGATTCGGGGTTCGTGCCATAAAGTTTGGTCCTTGTTTGAATACCCTTCATGGTAAGAAAATCCACCGATTTGGGCAGGGGGCGGATCTCTCCTGACGGATATGCAAGGGAAATTCGAATCGGTGATTTTGCGGTTTTGCAATCCATTCCTGAATTTATTGCAAGGCCTTATTACGGGTTTTTGGTGCCGGCACCGGATCCCGGAGGATTTCCCGTTGGCTTTGTGGGTGTCTTTTTGGGTGTCGGGGGCCCGGAAGGGGCTGTTCCCGGACCCTGGGCGGAATCGGCTTGTGGAGCCGATCGGGGTGTGGAATCCCCTGATTCACCCTGTGTATTGGGCGCCTCGGCCGGGGGGGCTCCACCATTTTGGCCAGGTCCGTTAAAGCCAGCCGGGTCATAGGGATCTTTGGGAGCCTCAGGATTTCCAATGGTTTTCGGTTCGTTCGATTTGGCAGGCTGGGAAGGAATTTCCGGTTTGGAATTTCCCTCTCCGGACGGAATCGGGGTGGAGGCAAATCCGGTCGTTTTTATGGTGGAGTTATTCATTGCCGCAGGCTGTGCCACCGCCTGGAGCACTGGTTGAACGATGGGGTTTGGGCCGGACACAAGCGTTGTTTGCCCCGCCTCGAAGGGTGTGGAATTTACTGTATTTCGAATCCATTCCTCCAACATCCGGAAGGCTGGAGTTCCCCTGTTGTGGAGAGGGGCCTGGGTCAGATCTCCATGGACGCTAACGGACTTGACCAGAATGGGACTGGCGCCGACTTGTTGGGGGGTCACCTGGGCCAATACAGCGGCCATATTGTTTTGCAGGACCCGCTTGTTGGAACTCGATCCCATGTAGACCCGGACCAATTTGAAATTGCCTCCTTTGCCCGTCGCATGGCACGAGGCGCAACTGTTCATCAAAAGGGGTTGAATTTTTTGGCAAAAAATCCCCAGGGCATCCGTGGAGACCTCAAACGGCAGGGGCGCGATCCCCTCGTTTCCAGCCACCAAACCGGGTTTCTCGGGAAAGAGCTTTTTCTCTTTTTCCCGACGATCCATTTGTTCGATTACCTGTTTTAAACGCTTGCTGGGATCGTGATTGGGGCGAAGTGCCAATGCCGCCTGGATCTCAATGTGGGCCTCGGCAAGAAGTCCACGCACCTGTGCCCACTGGGCCAGCTTGAAGCGCTCGTCAGGATCCTGAAGATTTGTCCGCTTCCTCAAAAAATCGTAGGCTTCACGCTGGTCGGAACAGAGTGCCAGGACCTGATGGGTGGGAATTTGGGTTTCTCCCACAGACCGGCGCACCCGGTAGAAATCGGCGAATTTGTCGACCTCCCCCTCGATGGTCCGTTCATTCTCCAAAAGGAGCACCTTGCCAGATCGGACAGGCTGGGCAACCTGGACCGTTGTCTGGCCTATCTCCTGGGAAGGAGTTTGGGCGGGGATCAGAACCGTGAGCATGAGAATGGCGTTCATAGTGCCGCCCTCATACCTCAATGCGATTATGTGTCAATAGGAAAAGTCGCCGAATCGATCGATAACACAATGGTGTCCGGTAAGAATATCGGGCCCGGGATCGATCCCATTCCCAATTTCGGGAATTCCCCCCAAGGCAAAATTTTGACTAGCGCAAATATTCCAGAACCGAACGATACTGGTTGGCCTCTGCCAGGGAGTTCTGGTTTTCCTGGAGGACTTTGCGGGCATCGGGATTTTCCGGATCAAGCCGCAATGCGCTCAAAGCCCAGCGGCAGGCTTCGATTCCGACACCATTTTGGGCCATGATTTTTGCCGCCTCGGCCCGTGGAATGGGGTCGTTGGGTTTCGTGACGATCTGTTGCGTAATCGTTTTCATCTTGTCCAAATCTGCCTCGATCGCTTTGAGGCGAATCCTGCTTGCGGCCGCGTCTTCCTTTTTGCCAAGCTGATCCTGGGCCTGGGCCAGGCTGAACCATATGGATTGGTCCATCGGAAAAGCTGTTACCGCCCTTTTGAGATGAACCAATGCGTCCGCTGTTTTTCCCGCTTTGAGCTCCAGTCGCCCAAGTTCCCGGAAAACTGCCGGATGCGGATCCTTGGTTGCATGGGAAGCAAGAAATGCCCGGGCGTCTTCCTCTTTGCCCAATTCGGATAGGGCCCGGGCCCGAAGCAAGGGGAGATCGATATGGTCCGGGCTTAGCCTTTCCGCCCTTTCGATGAGCTTTATGGCGGCCTCGGGCTCGTGGGTCCGAAGTTTTCGGCTGGCAAGATACACAAGGACATCCACCCGATTCGGATCCAGTTCAAGTGACTTGGTAAACGCGGCGTCCGTGTCTTCCTTCGATCCAATTCGATCGAGGATGAGCCCTCGCCATTGAAAGGCTTCCGGGCTGCTTGGTTCCGCCTCGGTCCAGAGTTTGGAAATCAGGTTGGCTTTGGTCATATCGAACATGCCAAAATAGAGCGGTGTCAGTGTTTTGAGGATCTCCACCCGAAATGGGCCCAGAGGGTTGGCCATTTTTTCCAGAAAACCCTCGACCTGGGGCAGATTCCCCTCTTGGGCTATCACAAGGGCCCGTTCCACCTGAATGTTGTTTTCCTCTCCCTGAAGATGACGACACTCGTCAAGAAGTTGGTGGGCCCGGTCAAACTGGCCCAGTCGCCTTGCAACCCTGGCCGATTCCAGATAGACCTCGGACGAATCTTTCCAAATACCCCTTGCGAAATCCAATTCCAGTTGGGCAGTTTCAAAATCTTCCCGTGAAATGGCGTCCATCGCCCTTTTCCAGGCAAAGGTCGCCCGTGCCTGGCCGGAAATGGTCCACCCGGCCCAACAAAGTCCGCCCAGGGCGCCAACAAGGGCAAGCAACCAAAGGGTCCAGGCTGTGCGGCTGGGTGAGGGGGGAGTTTGGGACATGGAAAACAACCTTTGCCAATGGAGAAATTCCCACCTGGTTGAGGAGAGGATCTTCCAACCTTCTTTCCCATTGATCCTAGGTTATTGTTTCAGCCCGTCACAGGGATATTTCATCACTTGGGAAAGATTCCCGGGTGTGTGTGGGATTGTCTTAAAGCGGCCTTGCAAGGTTTTGCCGATTGCCGCCAACGGGAATTTGCTAATGGGTTGAGAGGTAATGGGAAATTGTTTCAACATCAGCCCGGGCGTTTTGCCCTTTCCCGATTCCCTATCGGGAGGATCACTTCGGGAGGATCACTGGGCGGAATGACTTTCATAAAACACTTGGGCAAATCGAAATAAAATCATTGGTTTTTGGTTTATAAAAAGTGTTTTCAATGCCGTCTGAATTTGAAAATGTATTGGGGCGCAAATGAGAGGAAAGCAACCCAAAAATGCGAATGCTAACCTTTCCCATTGGGGGGGCTACCCGGCACCTGGCCGGGATATTCTGGGCCAGGTTTTGAAACCAGCTGTAAAAACTTTCATCGATTTTTCAAATTTTTTCCTTTTCAGGTTCCCTAGGTGAAGGATGGAAGGGCGAAAGTGTGCCTTTGGGTTTTCCCAAAAATGGGAAGGCGCCCGAAATGGATTTTTTCTCGGAAATTACAGGCAAAAATGCGTAAATCCCATGTGGGTTTCGACCGGAATTCTTCGTTGGAAGAGCGGCTTGGAGCGATTTGCCTGGCGTTGTCAAACCACCAAGGATCCCGGATTTTCGGAGCAGGTTCCCAAAAAAAGGAAAATCGTTATCTTCTCGGCTTGAATTGGTGAAGGCGTCTAGTTAAATTTCCGAGTAGATCCATGGGTTGTCTCTTCCAACTCGAATTTTTGCATTTCGTCATTCTTTTCCAGTTGGACGACTCCACCCTCCTGCAATCTTTCCATGGCCCCTAAAGGCCTGACAAGGAGTAGTTATGCCTATCCTCTCGATGAACAAAGGTTCTTGGTGGAGGCCAAATCATAAGGCTTTCACCCTGATCGAACTGTTGGTTGTTATTGCCATCATCGCAGTCCTGATCGGACTCTTGCTGCCAGCCGTTCAAAAGGTTCGCGAAGCCGCCAACCGAATGAGCTGCTCCAACAATATGAAGCAAATTGGCATTGCTTGCCATAGCTATCATGACACCGCCGGTATTCTTCCTCCCGGTGGAATTATGGGCCAGGACGCTAATGGTAACGACGACTGGGGTGATGACCGCGGTAGCATGTGGGTGCAAATCCTGCCCTACATCGAACAGGATGTCACCTACAAGTTGATCACCTCCAACTGGGGAAACATCAACCTGAACCCAAGGGATCAGTCTTCCAAGAACCCCATTGGCAAGGCAATCACCGCCAAAAACAATAACACCGGAACGGCTGGCACCCAACTTAACGCGCTCCGGATCAAGGGTTACCGTTGTCCGAGCGACGGCTCCTTGACCGAAGATCAGGTTTTCAACTATGTTGGAAGCATGGGTCCGCAATGCCTTGAAGGTGGTTGCGGCGTAAACCCCAACCAAACTTGGTGTCAACCTGCGGCCTCCCTGGCCATGGGCTATAGCTGGAGTCCTGACCACGGCAACACCCGCAATGCCAATGATCTCCGCGGTTGCTTCAACCGTCTCGGTTGCAAGGTCAAATTGGCCTCCATCAACGATGGAACATCCAACACCATTCTTGTGGGCGAACTCCTTGCCGACAAGCATGACCATGTTTCCGGTTGGAATAGCTGGATGCATTTCAACGGTGCCGTGGCTCACGCCAGCACCATTGTTCCAATCAACTGGAAGATCCTTTACAACGACGGTACCTGTAACAACGCGCTCAACAACGCCCGCAACTGGAATGTGGGTTGGGGTTTCCGCTCCGGTCACACCGGTGGTTCACAGTTTGCCTTCGCGGATGGCTCGGTTCGCTTCCTGCCCGAATCCATCGACATGCGCACTTACCAACTTCTCGGCTGTAGGAATGATGGCGTTGCCGTCAGCCTTCCGTAATCTGCCGGAAAGGTGCTAACTTCCAAGGGCGTTTCGTTTTCACGGAGCGCCCTTTTTTCTTTTTTGTTTCACACCTTTGGAGAATTTTCATGCTTGTACGAAGGATTTTGGGCTGTTCCGCTTTTGCTCTTGGCCTGGTAATGATTCCGGCCTGTGGAGATGCTTTGGCCCCCACGAATTTCGAAGTCAAAATCACCATGGGTGGAGCGCCTGTTGATGGCGCCGTCGTCACCCTTATGCCCGCCGGAAAAGATGGCACCTCCACCAATCTCAAGCCTGGCCAATCGGACAACGCTGGTGTTGCCAAGCTTGCCGCCCCCAAAGGCGAGTACAAAGTAATCGTCCGCAAGGAAGAAGCTGTTGGCGGAACCATGTCCATGGATCCAGGCAAAAATCAGGGTAAGGACCTGACCAAAGACATGGCCAAAATGATGGGGAAAAACATGGCCAAGGCTGGCCCTCCTGCCATGGGTGGCGCGGGCGGCGGTGCGAACAAGGGTCCAAAGTCCCTTCTTCCCGAGCAATATGGTTCCTATGACAAGACTCCTCTTAAAATCACTGTCCCCCCAGCGGACAAAGTGACCACCTTCGATTTGGGCAAATAATCTTTCCGGCAATTGACCATTGCCTGAATCCTTGCGCATTAGGCTGGCTGCCCGAACGATTCGGGCAGCCAGCTTTTTTTTTGGGATAATTCGGGATTTGAAAAAACCGGAATTGGGAAGGTTTTTGGATCTGCCTGTCTTTTTTTTGTTGCCCGATCTTCATTTGACCCCTCTGCGGCCATGAAAGTCTTTGGTGAAATCCCTGATGACCCGGATGGACATTTGGGGTACCCTAATAAAAGAATTGGCCTTTAATAAAAGCGGTAATCAGGGCATGGGTTTGGATTCCTTTCAAAAGGAATCGCCAACATTTTCGCCATCCTGATTGTTGCTTGCTTTCTTTGGGCATTCCCAGGTGAGGTCATTATCCCTTCGTGGGTATTCTTTGGAGATTGATCATGCGTCTTACCCGGCTTTGGAATTTGACGGGATGGCTCTCGGCTTTGGCGGTTGTTTTGGGGGTTTGCGTGGTTGGCCAAGCGGCGGACACGCCCGCCAAAACGGACAAAAAAAACACGCCTGTGATCGCCCACATCAAAATCAAGGACGACCCGTCCGAGGGCGCGGCGGATTCCGCAGGTCTCTTTTCCTCGGCCATTCCCGATACCCTTCGCAATCTCCAGGAACGGATCGACAAAGCGGCCAAGGATCCCTCCGTTGTGGCCCTTTTTCTGGAGGTGGAGGATATATCCGTCGGCTGGGGCAAGCTGGATGAAATCGAGTCCGCCCTGAAAAAGTTCCGCAAATCAGGCAAAAAGATCTTTGCATGGACCACCAGCGAAGACTCCAAAAGCTACTTGGTCGCCTCGATGGCGGATGAAATCGCCATTCCCGAATCTGTCTCCCTTATGATTTTGGGAGTCCAAAGCTCCGTGACTTTTTACAAGGAGCTATTTGATCTGATTGGTGTTAGGGCCGACATGCTAAAAGTTGGTGATTTCAAATCCGCGGTGGAACCCTATACCCGAAGCAACCTGTCCGAACCCGCGCGCAAGCAACTCGAATCGATGCTCGACGATTTTTACTCCATCGCGCTTGTCAGGCGTATCGCCCAAAACCGGACATCCAGGGGGCTTGATGAAGCAAAGGTAAAAACCGCCATCGACGAGGCTCCCCTGCTTGCCTCCAAAGCGAAGTCCCTTGGTTTTGTCGACAAGCTCGACTATTTTGAAACCTACTCCGCCTCTTTGGCCAATGCCGCCGGAAAACCCGAGGCGACCATATCCAAAAACTATGCCAAGCCGAAATCCAAAGACGAGGAACTCGATCTTTCCAATCCCTTCGCGCTTCTCAAAGCCCTTAGCCCTCCCAAGGTCAAGGAATCAAAGAATCCAAAAATCGCCATCATCCACGCAGTCGGCGAGATCGTCACGGGCAAAAGCTCCATCGGGCTGACCGGTGGTGAAACGGTCGGCTCCACCACCATTATCGAAGCGATTCATAAAGCGGATAATGATCCCACGGTCAAAGCCATCGTCCTGCGCATCGACAGCCCTGGCGGCTCGGCGCTTGCCAGTGATCTGATCCATGCGGAGCTTGTTCGTTGCAAAAAGCCGGTTATTGCTTCGATGTCCGATGTCGCCGCCAGTGGAGGCTATTACATCGCCGCTGGAGCCCAACGCATTTTGGCGGAGCCATCCACCATCACCGGTTCGATTGGTGTCTTTGGCGGCAAACTTGCCATTGGTGGGGTTTACGAAAAAGTAGGTGTTCGCACCGATGTTGTGAAAAGGGGGGCTAATGCCGGAATCAATTCCATGGAGCGTGGCTTCAACGATTCGGAACGCAAAGCGATGACCAAAGTCATCGAGGGCATCTATGAACAATTTCTCGATCGGGCCCTCAAGGGGCGTGAACGCGCAGGCAGGAAAATGACCAAAGAGGAACTGGTCAAGCTTGCCGGGGGCCGAGTTTGGACAGGTCGCCAGGCTCTGGAAAACGGACTTGTGGACCAACTGGGAACTCTTGAGGACGCCATCAATCTGGCCAAAAAAGAAGGCAAGCTTCCGGCGGATCAAACACCCGAGCTTCTTGATCTGCCCAAAGGAAAGAACTTTCTTGATGGTCTGCTCGATATGAAAGTCCAGATGTCCGCCGAAAGCGCCCTCCTTGAGAAACTTCGGTTGATGGGGCTGGATGGCGAAGCAAAGGCCCTGGCGCGGGTTCTCATGCTCAGGAAGGAAAAAGCCTGGCTTCTTCCCCTTCAGAGCATTGAGGTCAAGTAGCAACCGGCCCTAAGTCTCAACCCACGGGGCGTACCCCCAAATGATTCCACTCGGGGGCCTTGCGCCCCCGTTTTCGTTGAAATCCGGCAAAAGGATTGAGGCAAACGATGACCGAATTTTGGATCCAGTCGACCAGGATCGCTTTCCCGGATGGGGAATCGCCGGGTGCGATTTTCATTTCCCATGGCCGTATCCGAAATGTCCATAGGGAGGGTTCCGCCCCCAATGGCGCCCCGCTTGTGCATGATGTCGGAAATCTCCTGATCTCGCCCGGTTTTGTCGATCTCCATGTTCACGGCGGTGGCGGCGCCGATTTCATGGATGGGACCCCCGAAGCTTTTCTGACTTCGTGTCGGGCCCATTCCCGCCATGGCACCACCAGCCTTTTGGCGACCACCACGGCATCCCAACCGGAATTCGTTTTCCGGATGCTCGATGTGGCTGTGGAACTTGTTGGCAAGGAGACAGGCGGCGCCCGGATTGCCGGCGTTCACCTTTACGGTCCCCACTTTCATGCGCCCGCGAAGGGTTGTCATCCGGATCCGGAATCTTTTTCACCTGACCAGATCCGCAAACTTCTCCAATATTCCCCCATACTGACCGCCGCGACCATCGCCCCCGAGCATCCCGACGCCCAGTCCTTCGCCAGGGAGTGCCTCGCTGCGGGGATCAGGCTCCACATGGGCCACAGTCACTGCACATTTGCCCAGGCCGAGGCTGCTGTCGCCTGGGGCGTCAGGCATGTCGACCATCTTTTTTGCGCAATGTCAGACCGGGCAAGGCTTCGATTGGACCAGGCCTGGCCCATGCGTGGCGGGCTTTTCGAGGCGACACTTTGCCTTGATGAGCTTTCCACTGAAGTCATCGCCGATGGCTGTCACTTGTCCCCCGAGTTGTTGCGCCTTGCCTGGAAAATCAAGGGTCCGGATCAACTGGCTTTGGTCACCGATGCGATGAGGGGGATGGACCTGCCTCCCGGAGACCAGATCTTTGGACCAAAGGATGGTGGGGTGGCTGTGGTCTCCAACGGCCGGGTGGGGCTTATGCCGGATGGAAAGGCGCTGGCTTCCGCCATCCAGGGAATGGATGAAGGGGTAAGACAATTGATCGCGGCCACGGGAGAGCCCGCATGGCGCATCCTTCGCTGTGCAAGCCTGGTTCCCGCGCGCATCGCTGGGCTCGATCGGGAAATTGGCTCCATCGAAGTCGGCAAGCGGGCGGATATTGTTTGTCTTGACGAGTCGTTTCGGCCGACGCGTGTTTGGATTGGTGGAAAAATGGTATTGGGAAACTGCTGATACCCGGAAGAGTTTTTTACGGCTTTCAGGGCTGGACGCTTGTGCGTTTCGCCTTTAGCTCCGCCCGGGGCAGGCTTCCGGGCAGAGCCGCCCGGACTTCGGCCCGAAATAGGCATCGTTCACGAATCGCCCGATCCGCGGCATCGACAAGCAAGCCCGGATCCATTCCTTGCGCGGGCTCAATGATCACCTCAAGGCGCGCCATGCCACCGGGTTGGTGGATCACCGCCCGATATTCTGAAACCCCGGGTAGAGCGAAAAGAATCGATTCAAGGGTTTGCGGATGAAAATTATTTCCCCGAATGAAAACCATGTCGTCCAGTCGGCCCAAAATTCCTCCCTTTAGGCGCATGCCCCCGAAGCCGCATGGGCAAGGATGGGGATCCCGCTCGACAAGATCACCGGTGCGGTATCGAAGGACCGGTCCGGAGAGTCGACCCAAATTGGTCAGCACAAGTTCGCCCTTTTCGGCGGGAAGCCCTGTTTGGGGATCAAGGATTTCCGGAATGTAGCGGGGTTCCAAAATATGAAGGCCACCGGGATTCTCGACGCATTCCACGGTCACCGGCCCCACTTCGGTCATGCCGGAATGGTCGATCACACGGGCATTCCAGAGGGACTCCAGTCTTTTTCGCGTGGCGGGGATGGATCCACCCGGTTCACCCGCCACGATCAAAAGCCTTGGTTTTGGACCGCCGTTCCCATTCTCCCTCGCTTTTTCACCCAAATGGATCAAATAACTGGGCGTTCCCAAAAGGGCCGTCGCGTCGATATCCGCTGCCATGCGCAAGCGGGCTTCCGAGGAAAGGCCACCACCCGGGACCGCAAGGATTCCCTCGCGTGTCGCCGCCTCGAATGCCGTCCAGAATCCAAGAAAGGGGCCGAAAGAAAACGGAAAGAATAGCCGGTCCGACTTTCCCACACCGGCCATCTCATAACACATCGCCCAGCAATCCAGCATGGCTTGCCAGGAAGGCAGGTCATCCAGCCATCGGAGGGTGTTTCCCGAGGTGCCCGAGGTTTGGGTATAACGACAAAGCCCATCGCCTCCAGTCGTGAACAGGCGGCCAAATGGAGGATGCTGTTTTTGCTCCGTCAGCAGATCGGATTTTTGCAAAAGGGGAATGCGGGAAAGTTGTCCGAATGGTTCAAGCGTTGGGGAAATTCCATGGAGGCGGCCGGCCCAAAATGGGATACGCCGAACTCCCCCCAGTAGAATCGCCAACCGTTCCGCGGAAAGAGCCCTGATTCTTTGTGAATCAAGGCTCCTGAGGGGGCCTTCCGCCAAATTCGTTTGAAGAAAAGCGGATGGAGAATTCAAATCGACTCCCCAATGCTCGGGTCCAAAAACAACGCCCGGAAGGCGGGCCCAGACTACTTGACCTCGTAGCAGAACAAAAGGTCGTGGTCGCGCAAATAGAGTTTTCCATCCGCAAGGACGGGGTGGGTCCAAACCTTGCCACGAGCCTTGCGAATACCGGATTCCTTGGGGAGCTTGAATTTCCCCTTTTCGGTGTACTTGTCTGTTTTGGCCTCGATGAGGCCCACCTCGGCCTTGTCCTCGCCAAGGGCAAATATCAGGTCGTCGGCCACAAGAAGCGAACCCGCGCCCAGGGAACCGCGCTTGGATTCCCAAACTTTTTTGCCGGTGGCCAATTCCTGGCACTGCCATCCACGCTTGAGGTGGTATCCGTAGATGTGTCCCTTGTGGAGGACCACGCCGCCGTTGTCATTGGCGATTTCTTTTTCGGACCAGGCGGATTCGGCCTTTTGTTTGTCGCCTTCAGTTTTGATTTTGATCGCTTCGGCCCCGGCCCCAAACCCCACGCTCACATAAACCATGTCTTCGGAAACGATGGGGCTGGTGCAAACGACATCGGGATAGGGAGCCTCTTTTTTGTGGGCCCAAAGGAGTTTGCCATCCGCAAAGGAAACTCCGACCGGGCCATTTTGTGTCAGGGCGACGATCTGTTTTTTTCCACCAATCGACGCGATTGTTGGAGTCGAATAGGTCGCTTGCGCGGCGATTTCTTTCGATTGCCAAAGGGGCTTGCCCGAAGTCAGGTCAAGAGCGGCGACAAGCCCACCCTCCCCACCGGGAGTGAGAATGACCTTTCCTTCCTCAATGATCGGCGACCAGGAAAAACCCCAACCAAATTTGTCGGGGCCACCACCCACGGGGTTAACCTCGGCGCCCAAAGCTTTGGGCAGATCATGTCGCCAAAGTTCCTTGCCGGTGGCGGCTTCAACACAAATCAGAATTCCCTGGCTGCCAAGACAAACGACTTTGCCATCCGCCACGGCCGGAGTGCCGTTTGGGCCCCCGGACCAGGCATTGCTGTCAAAGTCATAGACGGGGCCGATGGTCGCTTTCCATGCGACCTTCCCATCCGAGCCCAGACCAAAGAGCGTTTCGTCCTTGCCAACGGTGCCGGGAAGATAGATCTTCCCACCCACGATGGCCGGGGCCCCAAAACCCGAACCCAGGTCCCCGGTGGTCCATGCCAATTTGGGACCGCTTTTGGGCCAGGATTTGAGGAGGCCGGTTTCCGGACTGGTCGCTTCGCGGGCGGGGCCCCGAAAGTTGGGCCAGTCAGCCGCGTTCAGCAAACCGGCGCACCCAAGAATTCCCAGGCCCAAAAAGGCGGTCCGTCGAATCCACGGCTTCATGGCAAAAATCCCTTTGTCAGGTAAAAACCAATAAGCGCTCCAGGAAGGAGCTAGTTCTTGTCGCTGGCGATATCAAAGCAGAAAAGGAGGTCCTGATCGCGCAGGTAAAGCTTTCCGTTGGCGATCACGGGATGGGTCCAGATCATGCCGCTGGGGCGACGGATTTTGGTTTGCTCGGGAAGCTTGAACCGGCCCAGTTCCTTGGCACCCTTGGGGGTTGCCTCATAGACAGCCAGGTCGCCACTTCGTTCGCCGTAACAATAAAGGGCTCCATCGGCATAGGTCACCGATCCTTTTTCAAGGACCTTGTTCCCCTTCGCTTCCCATTTGAGCTTGCCACTTTCGAGGTCCTGGCAAATCCAGCCCTTTGTGTCGCTGTGACCATAGATGTGGCCATCCTTGAAGATCACGCCGCCATGATGATTCACCACATCCTTGTTGGCGAATACACGCTCGGCCTTTTGGCCTTTGGCATCCCCACTGATCCTGATCAGGTCGCACCCGGCCCCGTAACCGGAGGTCGCATAAACCAGATCCTCACCCACGATGACAGGGGTGGGAATGACCGCAACCCGATACTTGTCGCCACAATCGAGCTTCCAGAGGAGCTTTCCGCTTTCCACATCGACACCCACAACGCCTTTGCTTGTGAGTGTCACATATTGTTCAACGCCAGAGAGCTTGGCTTTGACCACGCTGGCGTAGGCGGCATCGTCCTTGAGGTCCTTGGCGCGCCAAATCGTCTTGCCTGTCTTGCGGTCAAGGGCGATG
>CAWUOD010000003.1:0-19648 GCA_963923115.1 uncultured Singulisphaera sp. | reverse complement strand
TCAGATGTGTATAAGAGACAGGAACCAACCTTCCTGATTACCTGCTTTACTGGGAATCGACCCAAACATACGAATATCCATCGATCTTTCATGGTGTGGGCCCATCGCCGAATCTTCGCAAGATCCGCGTGTATTACCGTGCATGTTTTGAAACCATCAAGGAAATATGGATTTGCGGGTTGCACCGTTCGAAGGCACAAGGAAAAAGTTGCGGCAATCCATGTCCCGATCACAAGGGCTTCGACAAGTACCTTTCTTTCAGGTGTGCCGATGAGGATGATTCGATAGGAAAATATCCCCAAAAGGACCATCGCGGACAAGAAACCAACTCCAAAGCAAACACCAAAAAGAGCCATCCCTGCGAGTTCGAATGGATAGTGGATTGGGTCCGTTCCCCAGCGACCGGCCAGGTAGGGCCCGAACTGGTAGCAAATTCTTCCTCCAACGATTGCCCCAATGGTAACCGCGCACGGGAGGTAAGGCAGCTTGGGAATGATTACCTTTGACAAATTGAAATAGATCCTATAAGGGTGAAAATGGCTGCCCATGATTCAAGTGGTTTTCGAAGTTTTTTGCCAGCCATAAATCCAAAAGGACCTTGGTACATTCCGGGGGCCCTACACCATATTTCGTCCCGGGCCGCGGGAGCCTCCACGGTTACCGCCTTTGCCCCGGCGACCTTTTTTCACCTGGGGTGACGCGACGGCTTTCCCCTGGAGCTTGGCGATCTGATCGCGCAGCGATGCGGCTTTTTCAAATTCGAGATTGGCCGCCGCCTCGAGCATTTGTTGGTGAAGTTCTTCTGCGGTTTCCTGGACCTCGATCGAGTCGGGGGGAAGTCCGGCGACTTCCTGAACCAGCTTGTGCGAGGCAATTTCATCCTCGATCCCGTGGCGAATGGCCGCCTTGACTGTGACCGGAGTGATTCCGTGTTCGGCGTTGTAGGCGAGCTGGATTTCCCGGCGGCGTTTGGTTTCGTCGATTGCACGGGCCATCGAATCGGTGGTTTTGTCCGCGTAGAGAATCACCTCGGCGTTGGCGTTTCGGGCCGCGCGGCCGATCGTCTGGATCAGCGATGTGGTGCTACGCAGGAAGCCCTCCTTGTCGGCATCGAGAATCGCGACAAGGGATACTTCGGGAAGGTCGAGCCCTTCCCGTAACAGGTTCACGCCGACCAGCGCATCAAAAGCCCCCTCGCGCAACTCGCGCAAAACCTGTACCCGTTCAATCGCATCAAGTTCCGAGTGGAGCCACTTGCACCGAAGTCCCGATTCGATGATGTAGTTGGTCAGATCCTCGGCAAGGCGCTTGGTGAGGGTTGTGCAAAGCACCCGTTCACCCTTTTCCACACGGGTCTTGATTTCGGAAATGAGGTCGTTCACCTGCCCCTTGGCTGGGCGAACATGAAGGACCGGATCGACCAGACCAGTTGGCCGGATGACCTGTTCCACAACCTCGCCCCCGACACGCTCCAGTTCATAGGGGGCGGGAGTCGCGGAGAGAAAAAGGACCTGTTTCGCCCGCTTTTCCCATTCGTCAAACCGGTAGGGGCGGTTGTCCATGGCGCTGGGAAGTCGAAATCCGTGTTCAACAAGCGTCAGCTTGCGGCTATGATCGCCCGCGTACATTCCCCGCAATTGGGGCATGGTCACATGGGATTCATCGACCACCATCAGAAAATCGTCGGGGAAGAAGTCGATGAGTGTGTAGGGAGGCTCGCCCGGGGCGCGCCCGGAAAACCAGCGCGCATAGTTTTCGATCCCCTGACAATGTCCAGTCTCCAGAAGCATTTCCAGATCGAAACGGGTCCGGGCGGAAAGGCGCTGGGCCTCGACGAGTTTCCCCTGGTTGTGAAATTCGAGGAGGCGTTCGTCGAGTTCCTTTTGGATTCCTTCGACCGCGGACTTGATCCGCTCTTCGGGGGTGACAAAGTGCTTTGCCGGGTAGATGTAAAGCTCTTCGAGGGACTGGGTGACGGTGCCGGTGAGTGGGTTGATCACCGAAATCGCATCGATCTCATCGCCAAAAAGCTCCACCCTTAGAGCAAACTCCTCATAGGCTGGCCACACCTCGACGACATCGCCCCGTACCCGGAACTTGCCCCGGGTGAAGGCGATATCGTTTCGTTCGTACTGGATGTCGACCAGTTTGAACAAAAGCTCATCGCGATTGATCACCTCTCCCTTGGGGAGATAAATCATCATTCGCTTGTAGTCGCTGGGTGAACCCAGGCCGTAGATGCACGAAACCGATGCGACAATGATCACATCTTCCCGGCTTACCAGGGCGCTCGTAGCCGCAAGGCGCAAGCGGTCGATATTTTCGTTGATGCAAGCATCTTTCTCGATGTAGATGTCGCGCTGGGGGATATAGGCTTCGGGCTGGTAATAGTCGTAATAGCTGATGAAGAAGTTGACAGCGTTTTTCGGAAAAAATGCCTTGAACTCTTTGTATAGTTGGGCAGCCAGGGTTTTGTTATGGGCCAAAACCAGGGTGGGCTTCCCCAATTTGGAGATGATCTGGCTTGCGGTGAAGGTTTTGCCCGTGCCGGTGGCGCCCATCAGGACCTGTGCGGGTTTTCCCTCCCCGAAACCCCGAAGAAGTTGCTCGATGGCTCGGGGTTGGTCACCGGCGGGTGCAAACTCACTTGAGATTTCAAACTTCACGGTCATGGATGGGTGCCATCGTTGAATGGTGTTCCGTTTTCGGACGGTTTATCCGTTTCAAATATCAATTGGGGGCGGATTCGTTCGAGGGTTTTCGCCCCGATCCCCTGGACCCGCCTAAGATCCTCTGCCCGGTTGAAGGGCTTGTCGGCACGGGCCGCAATGATCCGGCTGGCGATCACTTTGCCCACTCCCGGAAGTTCACAAAGCTCCTCATGGGAAGCGGTGTTGGGATTGATGCGGCCAAGGGGGGATGTCGAATCAGTTTCCTTTGCGCCGCCATGTTCATTGGTAGTTAAGCGTGTCCGAAAACCCGATGGTGAATCGGTTTTTATTCGGAATGCGGCGGGTTGTCCGGCGACAAAGTGAGGAGCAGGCTGTGAGGACCAGATGAGGGGGCCCGGCCGGGAAAAAATGCGATAAAAGAGAAAAGCAGAGGCAAAAAGGCCCAAGGTGGCCAGAACCAGGGCCAAACCGCGTCCCTGTGAAAACCCAAGACCAAGCAAATGCGGGTGTCCCAAGCCCTGATTGGAAGTTTTCACGCCCTGGGAAACCGAATCATTGGACGCCTTCAAAGCAATGGGCATAGTCCTGGAGGGAGGAACAGGCTCAACAGGACCTTGGGTCAAAGGGGGCCTCTGGGCAAAGGTGGCTTACTCAGGCAGGGGTTTTCCCTTGGTTTCAGGCAGGAAATATACCGCCACAAGGCCAAACAAAAACACCGTGCTCATGGCGCAGCAAGCATCGCGAAACGCATCCAGTTCAGAGGCGCCCCGCTCCCGGGCACCCTGGGCCAGGTATTGCTGGAGCATACCCAGCGTAAAGGGGCCGCTTGCAGCGATGAACCGCCCTACATTGTAACAGAAACTGGTGCCGGTACTTCGCAAACGGAGGGGAAAAAGTTCCGGAAGGTAAATGGCAAAACCGGCGAAAAGGCCCAACTGGAAGAATCCCATCAGGGCGCTCATCCAGAGGTCGTTCATGCTCTGGAAATAGCGGAAATAGCCAAAGGTGACGATGAAAGCGGCGATAAAGCCGATCGTGAAGGCGCCTTTGCGGCCAATCCTTTGGGCGACCATGGAAAATGCGATCATCCCAAAGAAGGCGCCCGCGTTCTGGATGATGGAGTTGATCCCGATCCAGAAGCCTCGTTGGCTTGCGATTTTGTCATCGGGTATTCCCTGTTCCTTTAGGGATTTGGTGATCACATCGCCCACCAGTTCGGGGCTGAAAAAACCAATTCCCCAAAGACCTACAACGCCCGATATGCAGAGGAGCATTCCAAGAAGCGCATTGGAACGCCAACGGGTATCACTAAAGAGGTCGAAGTAGGAGCCGAAGCGTTCGCCTGTGTCCTTGGCGGCCGCTTTGGCGGCGACCCAATTCGCGGGTTCTCTTAGCCTGACCTGGATGAAGACGCAAAGGAATGCGGGAATGGCACCGATCAGGAACATGTATTTCCACGAGGTTCCCGGCGCGATGGTGCCAGATGCTGCCAGGCTCGCCATCAGCATGCTGATCAGTCCGGCGGTGACATTTCCGACCCCCGAAAGCGCCTGTAAAAGTCCCAGGGCGCCGGGCCGATTGGCGGCGGGAAGACTATCGGCAATCAGGGCCACAGCCAAACCAAACACCCCGCCCACTCCCAAACCGGTGAGGAAACGGTAGGCTGCAAAGTCGAACCACCCGGTCGAAAACGCCGAAAGGCCGGTGCAAAGGCTGTAAATAAGCACCGTCAGGGTGAGGGTTTTCGCCCGGCCAACCCGGTCTCCCATGGAGCCGAAGAAAAGCCCCCCTGTTGCCCAGCCCGCCACAAAAATCGAGGTCGCATATCCGCCATAGAGCTTGAGGGTTGAGGGATCGGCCCCTGGCAGGAGCGATTTGAGTGCATCATTTCGGGCCAGAATGAAAAGTTGTTGGTCCAAACAGTCAAAAAGCCATGCAAGGGAAGCCATGGCGAACACAAACCATTGATAGCCATTCAGATCGCGAAGACTTGGTTTGTTGGATACGGCTGGATTGAATGACATGGCCGGTTCCGTGGTGAAGGAAAGGTGTGTTGCTGTCTGGAATGATTTCGTGGTGTTCTACCCTTAGTGGTGTTCTACCAATCGGGCCAAAACGCCGCCACAAGATTGAAGAGTTGCAATCCATGGGGTAAACTATTCTTTTGGTTTTGAGGACGCGAACATGGCGTCGACGGAGAGAATTCGGGTTGGTTTCCTTGGTGCCGGCCGCATGGCCACAGCTTTGGCTGAGGGCTGGAAACAGGCTGGCCTTGTGGCTGCGGGTGATTGCCTGGCTTGCGATGTTTTGGAATCGGCGCGGCAACATTTTACCCAAACCACCGGGTTTGAGGCGACCAGCGACCCAACAAAGGTCATTCTTGGTTCGGATATTGTTGTTTTGGCGGTCAAACCGCAATCGCTCAGGGACTTGATGGAACTGGTGGGGAGCCATTTGGGCTCCAAAAAATTGGTCCTTTCCATCATAGCAGGGGCCACTTTGGATCGTTTGCAAAAGGCGTTGGGTCATGGCCGGATCGTCCGGATCATGCCGAACACTCCTTGCATGGTTGGGGCCTCCGCAACCGCCTACGCGACGGGACCGGGAACCACGGCCGACGATTCCCAGATCGTCTCAAGGCTTTTTAATGCCGTTGGCAGGGCGTTTGTTGTTTCCGAGCACCTGATGGATGCGGTGACAGGGCTCTCGGGATCAGGCCCGGCTTATGGATTTGTGATGATCGAGGCCCTTGCGGATGGGGGGGTAAAAGCTGGGTTGCCCAGGGATGTGGCGACCGTGCTGGCGGCGCAAACGCTTTTGGGCGCCGCGAAAATGGTGCTGGAAACAGGCCGGCACCCCGGCCAGCTCAAGGACGATGTTGCAAGCCCGGCGGGCACCACCATCCAGGGGCTTTTTGAATTGGAACAAGCGGGTATTCGGGGAGCCCTGATCCAGGCGGTGGATGCCGCCGCGAAACGGTCCGCGGAACTGGGAAAACAGTGATTGCCACCCCAGGCTCATTACCATCAACAAATCATCTGATTCGGAATTCGATCCATGTCCACGAAGCCTCATGATTCCATTCTTATTCTCGATTTCGGCTCCCAATACGCCCAGCTGATCGCCCGCCGTGTTCGGGAACTGAAGGTGTTTTGTCGCCTGGTGAGGCACGACCTGCCCGCGGACCGGATCCGTGAGTTGGCTCCAACGGGCATCATCCTTAGTGGCGGGCCATCGAGCGTGTATGAGAAGGGGGCGCCAAAATGCGACCCCGCGATATTCGAGTTGGGAATTCCGATTTTGGGGATCTGTTATGGCATGCAATTGTCGTGCCAGATCCTGGGCGCCAAGGTGATCCAGGCCCCCCATCGCGAGTTTGGGCGCGCCGATCTGACCATCGCCCATTCGACAGGTCTTTTCGATGGGGTCACCAAGCACTCAACGGTCTGGATGAGTCACGGTGATCAGGTTCAGGCTGGCCCCAACGAATGGGAAGTCCTTGCCTCCACGCCAACTTGCACCATGGCCGCCGCAAAGCACCGATATCGCGCGGTTTACACCCTCCAGTTCCACCCCGAGGTGGTTCACACCGAATTCGGGCGCAACATCCTTGGAAATTTCCTTTTTGGGGTTTGCAAGGCTCCGGCTACATGGGACATGGGCGACTTTGTACGGAGCCAATCCGAGAGTATTCGAGAAAAAGTAGGCAAAAACAAGGTTATCTGCGGGCTTTCCGGCGGAGTCGATTCGTCCGTTTGCGCCGCGCTTTTGGCCAAAGCGATTGGATCCCAGACCGTTTGCATTTTTGTCGACAATGGCCTGCTGCGAAGTGGAGAAGCCGAGGAGGTCGAGCGTGTATTCCGCGGGCATTCCGGCGCCGATTTCCGGATGATTGACGCTTCCGCCCGGTTTCTTGACGCCCTCAAGGGAATTGAGGATCCCCAAGTCAAGCGCAAGAGAATCGGCCATGTTTTTATTGATGCTTTCCGCGAGGCGGCCAAGGGAATCGAAAATGCCAAATTCCTGGCCCAGGGCACGCTTTATCCCGATGTGATCGAGTCGGGTGGCGCGGCGGATGGCCCCGCGGCGACCATCAAGACGCACCACAATGTTGGTGGACTTCCCGAAGAGCTTGGCTTTGATCTTGTCGAGCCGTTGCGTGACCTGTTCAAGGACGAAGTCCGCAAGCTGGGCGAGGTGCTTGGACTTCCTGAAGAGGTGGTCTGGCGGCATCCGTTCCCGGGGCCGGGACTCGCGGTTCGCTGCTTGGGGGAAGTGACCCCCGAACGGTTAACGATCCTGCGACATGCGGATGTGATCTTTCTCGAAGAGTTGCGCGCGGCGGGCCTTTACAGGCAGACCTCCCAGGCATTCGCCGTCCTTTTGCCTGTCCGGACGGTGGGTGTGATGGGCGATGGCAGAACCTATGATCAGGTGATTGCCCTTCGTTGCGTGCAGACGGATGATTTCATGACCGCGGATTGGACCCGACTGCCCCACGAACTTCTTGCGAAAGTTTCGACCCGAATCATCAATGAGGTGCGGGGCGTCAATCGCGTCGCCTATGACATCTCCAGCAAACCACCCGCGACAATCGAGTGGGAATAGCAGACCCGAAATCTCATTCCCAAAGGCACAATCCCAAGCCTTTTCAGGTCGACAAAAAGGCAAGTTGCATGTCTGCCTCCATCTCCGTCCTGTCCATGCGAAGGGAATTCCGAATTTTCTGATTGGCGCGAGTCTCGCGGCCCGATGCCTTGTTCACCGGCTTGGGGAAGACCATTGCCCGATGCCGTTTTTTCGGCCGTTTTTTTCGACAAGCAAGTGTAGAATGGTTGGGCTGTCCATCAGCCAATTTTTTACGGCTGCATGAATCGGGGAGGGACGCATGTCACAATTTTTCCAAGTGTCTGAATTGTCGCCTGTCCAGCATGGAATGGACCATGTGAGCAAGGGGTGGGGCTGGTTTTTTGCTCTTGGTCTATCGCTAATCCTTTTGGGCACATGCGCGATTGGCTCCTCGGTTTTGATGACCCTTGCCACCATGGAGCTCATTGGATGGCTGTTGATTGGAACCGGAATCTTTCAGGTGATCCATGCGTTTTCATTTCGGCGCTGGAATGGTTTTTTCATTGATCTTCTGGGTGGAATTCTCTCAACTGTTGTTGGACTATTGATTGCGGCCAGCCCGGGAGTTACGGCTGTAACTCTCACATTGCTCATGGCGATGTTTTTGATATTTGGTGGGGTTTCCCGAATCTTTGGTGCCATTTCGGTGCGCTTTCCCAATTGGATTTGGGTACTCCTGCACGGCGTAATCAACCTTTGGTTGGGGATTGCCATATGGCAGGAATGGCCCTTGTCCGGATTGTGGGTAATAGGACTGTTTGTCGGGATCGACATGATATTCAACGGTTGGTCCCTGGTCATGCTGGCCCTTGCAGCAAAAAACCTCTCCTCAACCGGGTCCAGGGAATAGTTGGCAATTCAGGCTTTGTTCATCCTTTTCGATGCGGGACCATTCCGTTACAAAAAAAGGCGCACGGATTTTCCTTCGGGAACATCCTTAAGGAAAGCATGGTCCATTTGAAGGGTTCCCGGGTGGCCGAATTTTTGGTGATTCTTTCCGGAATGGACAGCCTGGCAGGTTTTATTCCCTCCAAAACCATGAATTTCACGCTGATCTTTTGATGCGATTTCGGCAAACGGGCTCTGTCATGCCATTCCCGATGGAATGGCATGACAATTTCGACCAGGACCGATTGATGTTTCGCCCCCGGGCTTTTTCAATGGTTGTTCAGTCTGATAGGACAATTTGTGATCCCGGAGGTGGATTCAAAAAAGCATCCGGAAAAAAAATGGAAAAATTTCGGTCATAAACGGGTGGCAGCGGTTAATTGTAAACAGAGGTAATAACGGGATGTTTCGATGACTGATCACGCAAGGCAAGCTACCAGGCATTGGACTATTGCGCTTCCCACCATCTCCGCATTTGTTGGCTCCCTGGTTCGTGACATTCCTGCAAGGGATGACATCCTCCAGGAAACCGCCATGGCGATTATCGATTCATTTGAGAGGTATGACCCCGATAAACCGTTTCTCCCCTGGGCCATGGGTATAGCACGAAACCAGGTCAGGCTTTATGCAAGGCAAAATCTAAGGAGCCACCTGATATTTGATTCGGAGTCCATCGAAGCTTTGGCGCAATCGTTCACGAATGATTCCCCTGTCACCAACAAAAAACTGGATCATTTGGGCGATTGTCTGGAATCCCTCGATGATCATTCCCGAACTCTTTGCCGACTTCGATATGAAAAGGATCTCAAACCCTCGGCTATTGGAGAAATTTTGGGTTTGAGCCCGAATGGGGTCTCAAAGGCTCTTCAAAGGATTCGGGACCGATTGCGGGATTGTATAGAGGGGAAGTGGCTTGCGGCGGAGGGCCACCCATGACCGATGACATTGAGGATTTCATTCGTCTTTATCTGGACGGTTTGTTAACCCCCGATCAGGAATCCCGACTCAATTCCCTGATCAGGAAATGTCCGGAAAATGCGAGATTGTTTTCCAGGGCTTTATCGCTCGAAAACCACTTGGGGGATTTGATCCGCGCGGGAAAAACCCTTCAAATGGGTCGTGAAATGGTGAGCGTTCCACCGGTAAACACCGGAAACAAAATCAAAAAACGCCATGGTTATCCGATTGGTTGGATTGGGGGCCTGACCACCCTGGCCCTGGTGATCACTTTGCTGGTATGGTGGGGTAATCCGGGATCCGTGAACGCGGGCGGCGAAATCAACAGGCTTATTGATGCCTCTTCGAGCCAAACGGACCGCACCTACCTTATTCGCAATCTCGATATTGGGCCCGAGTCCTTGCATGATCGTCAAGCGGCGATTGATGGCGCCATTCTTTATGTGCGCCAGCCTGACCAATATGTCCTCATTAGAAAATTCCCTGATGGCCGGGCTTTCATTACGGGAAGCGATGGCTTGCAAAGCTGGTCCCTGCCTCCAAGGGGATCCATCCGGGTGAGCAATAATCCCCTACGCTTTCGTGGTCCGGTTCCTGGCAACCAGCATGGAATTCCGTTTGTCAACCTGCGATCCGATTTGGTTCAAATGCGTGACGCCTATTTCATAACCCTGGAAAATACCCAAACCGGCGGGATGCGAAAAATCAGGGCTGAAAAAAAATCGAAGGATCACCGCGGACCCAATCATATCGAGCTGTGGTATCACCCGGAAACACTTGTGATCCAGCGTATGGTTTTCAGGGGAATGCCCCAGGCAAAGGGCGGACCGGATAGCGTTTCCATGGAATTGGTGGACCAGAAGGATCTTGGTCCGCGATTTTTTGACCACAACAGCCATCATGGCAAGGAAATCCAGGTCATTGAGGAGGATTAATAATATGGGAAATATGGGAATAATGTGGGTGTGGAAGTTGGTTTGTGCTGGCCTGATTTTCATTATGGGTGGAACTTTTTCGTTGGCCCTGATTTCGGCCCAGCCGCCCGCGTCGGGAAAGAGTGAAAAAGGCCAGAAAGGCAAAGGAGATAAAGGCAAAAACAAGGGTCGTGGCGGCCCGCCCGGTTTGGTCAAGGCGTCAATGTCGGACACCATAAAGGCAAACATCTATGCTGATAATTGGTTTATTCTCTACATCAATGGCAAGCTGACAGCCGTGGATTCGATTGACTTCATTCCGCACAATGTCGTTTCGGTGGATATCCTTCCGGAATACCCCATGACGATCGCGGTGTTGGCCAGGGATAATTCCGATCCTAAAAACGGCCTGGAATATGGGGATCAGATTGGTGATGGAGGTTTTATCCTCAAATTTGGCGATGGAACCGTCACAAACGCCCGTTGGAAAGCCAAACCGTTTTTCACGGGGCCGCTTGATCGCGATGTGAAAAATCCCAGGGTCTTGCACACGCCGATTCCGGAGAATTGGTTCGCAATCGATTTCGATGACAAAGCATGGCCCAATGCAAGGGAGTATAGCGAGGAACGGGTTAACCCCAAGGAATCCTTTTACAAAGCCGATTTCCAGGGGGCCAAATTCATTTGGTCAGACGACATTGACCTCGACAACACGGTCATTTTCCGGACTAGGATCGAAAAAGAGGGCTGGAAACCACGATGGAATACCAAACCCAACCTGGATATTTCCGGACCCCTTCCTTGGAGGGCAGGCAAGTGAAAAAGTTACTTGTTTCCGTTCTTTCTTTATGGATTTTGGCGGTGGGCATGGAAACCGCCTCCGCCCATCCGGGTCATGATCATGGGCCCCAGCTTCGAACCTGGAAGGACAACGAGGGGTTGTTCGAAATCCAGGGCTCATTTGTCCAAATGCGCGATCATAAAGTGCAGCTTTGCAAAAGCGATGGCACAACCGTTTGGGTTCCCATGGCCAGGTTGGGATCGGCGGACCGTGATTGGGTTTTGAAAAGGGTTGATGCCATCAGGTCAATCAATGAGGCGCAAAGTCTGGAATATGGATCCCTGGATGGGGAAACAGAGGAAAGCTCCGGGGGTTTCCAGACGGGTCTGGCTGTCCTTTTTCTTTTGGGTATGGTTCTGATTGGATTCGCATGCAAATTTTTTCAAAAAACAGGCGCGATTGGAATCAGGGCAAAACTCCTCGCCCCGATCCAAAAGGTCGCTTTACCAGCTTCCGCAATCGTATTGGCGGCCGGTTCGGTTTGCCTTATGGCGGAAACCCATTCCACAACCGGGCAAGCACCACAAATTCAGAAAGCCTTTGAACCCTTCGCGGAAAAGATCCGATTTCGTTCCGACAACAATTACTTTTACATCGAATCGAATGGTATGCCTGACCATCCGATGATGATCGGTATCAGGGCATGGCAACAACAGGTTCCCCTTCCCCAACCTTACACCGGGAATAATGCCTGGAGGATACCACTTCACCCCAAAATGGCCGCCAATCCCGTATCCGCAAAATCGGCGCTGTTTCGGGGCGCCATAGCACTTGCAGTAAATGGAGTGCCCATTTTTAATCCCATCAAAAATGATGGACGCACGGATACATTCATCGCAGGGGAATTGGACGAATTCGGAGGCCATTGCGGCCGGGGTGATGATTATCACTATCACATTGGGCCTGTGCATCTGGAGAAAGTTGTAGGTAAAGGAAATCCGATAGCCTATGCCCTCGATGGATTTCCACTCTATGGATACCTGGATTCGCAGGGCAAAGAACCCCGCGATCTGGACAAATACAACGGGCGAATGGAGGAGGGTGGATATCGGTATTATTCCACCCGCAAATATCCCTATATCAACGGGGGAATGCGTGGAGAAGTAACCGTAGTAGACGACCAGGTCGATCCACAGCCAAGGGCCAACAATGTTCGCCCGGCACTTCCCCCATTGCGTGGTGCAAGAATTACCGGATTCAAGCGGGATGATTCCAAAAAGACCGCGACGGTGATGTATCAACTCAATGGTAAAAACCATTCGGTAAGCTATGTGATTCAGGAAAATGGCAATTATCATTTTGTGTTCACCGATGGGGATGGAAAGGAAACCTCCGAAGATTACCAGTCAAGGAAAGGTGGCGGTCAGGGAAAAAAAGATCGGCCCGATGGCATGAAAGAGGGAAAAAACAACAAGAAAGATTCTGGTAGAAACAAAAAGGGACCGGACAACAAAAAGGATGGCCAGGGTAAGGGGAAAAACCGTCCCGATGAAAAGAAGGATGGTGATGGCCCCCGATTGCCCTGGCTTGGCGCGCATTTCGATGAGCTTGACACAAACAAGGACGGAATTTTGACCCTGGATGAACTGAAAAGGGAAGTTGAAAAAACTTTTTCCGGATACGATCAGGATAAAAATGGGGTTTTGCAACCGGACGAATATTCCGGACGCGGTTCCGTCCGCTCCGCTTTGGCGGGCTTTGTCAAAGGCCATTCGGCAGAATTCGCCGACAAGGATGGCAAGATCACCAGGCAGGCTCTCCAGGATGCCCTTTTTAACATGTTTAAAAAATCGGACACCAAGGGTACGGGAAAATTGACCAAAGCCGAAGCTTCCAGCGGCGGACCACGAAACAGGAACTGATAAGGTAAATTGATTGGGGGTGAAATATGCGCTATCTTATAGCTCTTTTTGTGCCTTTGATTTTAGGGGCATTTTCGCTCGTGAAGGCGGATTCCGTGCCCGCCAAAAAGCCGAACATCGTTTTTATGTTATCCGATGATCAGGCATGGAATGGTTTGTCTGTGCCCATGCACCCCGAGGTGGCTGGGTCCAGGGGTGAGGCATTCAGGACCCCCAATCTTGAAAAAATGGCCGCGCAGGGGATGCGTTTTAGCGCGGCATATTCCCCTGCCCCTGTTTGTTCCCCCACCAGGATCAGTTTGCAAACCGGAAAAAGTCCAGCCCAATTGCATTGGACCAAAGCCGCTCCGGCCGTGGATGGACAAAAATTGACGGAGCCACGCCTCATCAAGCAGTTGTCCACATCGGAAATTACGATTGCCGAATTGTTGCATGGCGCGGGCTATGCGACCGCGCATTATGGCAAATGGCATATTGGCGGAGGCGGCCCGGCAAAACATGGTTATGACGAAAGCGATGGCGACACCGGGAACGAACATGCCTACCAATTCAAGGATCCCAATCCTGTTGATATTTTTGGCATGGCCAGCCGGGCCGCAAACTTTATGGAAAAAAACAAAAAAGCTGGCAAACCATTTTTTATCCAGATGTCCTGGAACGCGCTTCATGCCTCGGAAAATGCGCTCAAGGCAACCCTTGCCAAGTATGAGAAATTGGGAAGTGGGAAAAATATGACAAGAGCGGCGATCACGGAGGATCTGGATACCGGTGTTGGAAGAGTTCTCAAATCCATTGACGATCTTGGGCTTGGGGACAACACCTATGTGATATACATGGCGGACAATGGCATGGGCGCGGGAGGCCGGGGGCCGCTTTCCGGTGGCAAAGGCGATGTTTACGAAGCTGGTATCCGTGTGCCTCTTATTGTTCGTGGTCCTGGAGTGAAACCCAATTCCTGGTGTCATACCCGTGTTGTTGGATATGATTGGTTTCCCACTTTTTGCGATTGGGCAGGGATCGGGAAGACGGCCCTGCCCAAAGGTACCGAGGGTGGCAGTCTCGCCAATCTTCTTTTGAAGGATGGCCAGGGAAGGGTAACAAGGCCAAGAGAGGGGCTCTTTTTTCATTTCCCCCATTATCAGAGTGGCGAGACACCCCATTCCGCCATCATCCTGGGGGATATGAAATTGATCAAGCATTATGAGGACAATCGACTATCCCTTTATGATTTGGCCAAAGATATGCGGGAAAGAAACGACTTGTCCAAAAAACTGCCAAATGAAACGACTCAAATGGACAAGCGTCTTACCGATTACCTTGCTTCGGTAAATGCCCAAATTCCCACCATCAATTCCCGTTTTGACCCAAACGCCCCCAATTCAAATACAAAGCAAGGTGGAGATAAAAAGGGTCAGGGGAAAATGGGTGCCGGCCAAAAGAAGAACAAGCAGGGAAAGATGGGACCCGAGGGAGAATAAGCCATGGTTTTGACATTCAAAAGGATCACATCCCTTGCAATATTGATGTTGTTGGGAGTAGTTTTTGCTCTCTCCTCAACTAATATCATGGCGCAAACCCGAAGCGACGATTCCCCAAAAAAATCCAAAGGTGGGCAGGGGAAAAACGGGGGAAACAGTAGCAACAAGGAAAAAGGAAAGGGAAGTGACAAGGGGAATCAAAAAGGTGGGCCACAGCATGTATTTGCCGGTCCCGCGCCCATACATCCTTTTGATGTGATCCTTGGTCGGCCAACGGACCAATCCGTTACTTTAAGTATCCTGTTTTACCAGGATAATGTTGGCTATTTGACATATGGCATTGATGCCGGAAACCTTGGGGAAAAGACGGAAATCACGAATTTCCGGGCAAATAGTCCGGAGGAAATAATACTTAAAGGATTAAAAACAGATACAAAATATTATTATTCAATCCATTATCGCAAAGGAAATGCCGGAGATTTTGAAAAATCCCGGGAATATTCTTTTCACACCCAGCGCAAACCCGGTAGCGAATTCCGTTTCACGATTCAGGCGGATTCCCACCTTGATCAGGGAACCCGCACGGCTGTCTATGAGAAGACTCTTGCCAATGTCCTGGGTGACAAACCCGATTTTCATGTGGATCTTGGTGATACTTTCATGACGGACAAGTATCCCGATTTCAAGGACTCGTTGCCTCAGTATATTGCCCAGCGATACTACTTTGGCCTGGTGGGGCATAGTGTTCCCCTGTTTTTGGTGCTTGGCAATCATGATGGGGAAAGGCTTGACCGATTTGATGGAACACCCAATTGCATGCCTGTCTGGTCCTCAATAACCAGGAAAAAATATTACCCCAATCCCTATCCTGACAAGTTTTACTCCGGCAACAATCAGGAGATAAAACATGTAGGCAAGGTAGGGAATTATTATTCATGGGAATGGGGGGATGCCTTGTTCATTTCCCTTGATCCATTTTGGTACACGCCCAGGACCTCCCGCAACCGGCCGGATGGAAACTGGACCAGGACCCTTGGCGAAACCCAATACCGTTGGTTGGAAAAGACTCTGTCCAACTCGAAGGCCAAGTTCAAATTTGTTTTCATCCATCATCTTGTCGGTGGCCTGGACTTTTCCGCAAGGGGCGGAATCGAGGCGGCCGCCCTTTATGAATGGGGTGGGAAGAACAATGAGGGGAAGGACGAATTTCCAAATCGCCGTCCGGGATGGACAGCCCCGATTCACCAGCTTTTGGTCAAACACAAAGTTTCGGCCGTATTTCACGGCCATGATCATTTTTTCGCCAAACAGGAACTGGATTCTATCCAATACATAATGGTGCCCCAGCCTGGACAGGCGGGATTTGATCGCCTACGCAATGTCGAGGAGTATGGATACATTCGTGGGACATTCCTTCCTCCTTCCGGGCATATTCGGGTCACTGTTTCCTCCGATAAGTCCAGGGTAGAGTATGTTCGGTCCTATCTGCCGCAGGTGGAAACAGGTTCGCGTAAAAATGGCGATATTGGCAACTCTTTTCTGATTCGACCCTAAATCCGAAAAATCATCATGGTGGTGGGGTGAATCGAATCAGGTAGAATGTTTTCGGAACCTCCGCGGGAGGATGCCGTTGGTGCGTTTGGCGCCAATGATCGTATTGGCTCATGCTGATTGGGCCATTTGCCGCCGTTAAAGTGATTTTGGGCCCTTGGGAACCTCCCAAAGGAGAACATCATGTTCGATATGCTCAAGCAAGCAGTTTGCACGGGTATTGGTTTGGCAAGCCTGACCAGGGACAAAGCTGAGGAACTCGCCCGGGAAGTTGCCCGTAGGGCAAAGCTAACCGAACAGGAAACAGCCGAATTTCAGTCGGATCTTGTCGCCCGTGCCGAGCAGGCCCGAAAGGAACTTTTGGTTGAAATTGATCAAAGGATCAATCATGCGTTTATCCAGTTGGGGATTATCAAATCCGGCTTGAGGAAGGAAAGCGAAGCGCTTGGCAGCGAGGTTCAATCGTTTATTGATTCCCGTGTTGATATGGCACTTCGGCGCTTTGGGGTTGCGAGGTTGGAGGATGTCCAGGCTCTTGGCATTCGCCTTGACGCGCTTGAGCGAAGTTTGGGTGGAAAGTAGGTCAAAATCAAACCCTTGGGCAACCCGGGCGTTCCCAATGAAAATGACCATTAATCATCCGTTGATTTTACCGTCGGCCTGACCGGGTCCGTTTCATCTTTTTTTTCGGGAATGGAGAAAGCATGGATTTTCTTGGATTGGCCCGGCACAAGGATCAATTGAAAAGGATCACAGAGATCGCCAGGGTGCTTGGACACTATGGCCTGGCCGAATGGGTTCACAAGATTCCATCCCGCGAGATTCGGGACCTGCTCGCCAGCCCGGAAACCCAGTCCCTTGGTAAAAGACCATGGGAGGAACGGGTGCGGCTTGCCATGACCGATTTGGGCACTACTTTTGTCAAACTCGGCCAGGCACTTAGTACCCGTCCCGACCTTGTGGGGCCGGAGCTCGCCATGGAGCTGCGAAAACTCCAATCGGAAACCCCGGCGGATCCCCCGGAGGTTGTGATTGGAGTGATTCAATCCGAAATGGGCAAACCACCCGGTGAACTTTTTTCGGAATTTGAACCGGTCGCATTTGCCTCGGCCTCGATTGGCCAGGTCCATCGGGCCCGATTGCATAACGGAAAGGCGGTCGTGATCAAGGTCCAGCATGATGGCATCGAGGAAAAAATTCGGCCTGACTTGGATCTTTTGTTGGCATTGGCCCAGGTGGTCGAAAAATATATTCCCGCATCCAGGGCCTATCAGCCTACGACCACGGTCACAGACTTCCGCAGAACCCTTTTGCATGAGCTGGATTTCCAGGCGGAGAGGCGAAATTTGCAACAATTCGCCCACAACTTTGCAAGGGAACCTGCCGTTCACATCCCCGAGGTCTATCCGGAATGTTCCGGCAGGCGTGTTTTAACAATGGAAATGTTGAACGGCATACCCGGGTCGAAACAAAAGGAGCTACACGAATCCGGAGCCGATCTGAATGAATTTGCCCATCGCGCAGCGCAAATGTATCTTGATATGATTTTTCGCGACGGGTTTTATCATGCGGATCCGCATCCGGGCAATTACATCATGCTGCCGGGAAATGTGGTGGGCGTGCTAGACTTTGGGATGGTGGGGCGGATTGATGATTCCTTGCGGGAAAATCTTGAGGATATCCTGATTGCCCTCTCCAATGGGGACGCGGACGGTTTGACCGAGCTGTTTTTGCAGAGTGCCTCTCCACCCCCGGATATCAACGAAGCAGCCTTCCGTGCCGATGTTTCTGATTATTTGGCGGAATATGCCTATCAGTCCGTTAAGGATATCAATCTTGGTGGCGCGCTTGATGAGCTTACCGCGATTATCCGCCGTCATTGTTTGATATTGCCCCAGGGAATGGCCCTGCTCCTCAAAACCCTCATCATGCTGGAGGGTTCGGCTCGCGAACTCAGTCCCAGGTTCAATCTGATGGAATTGGTCGTTCCCTACAAATCCAGGATGATTCGGGACCGGTTCAAACCAAGGCGCTGGATCAACAAATTTCGACGGGTTTATCGGGATGTCGACCACCTGATCACGAACGGACCCAGGGACCTTGCGAAATTTCTTGATCAAATTCGGGCGGGAAAGGTGGTTGTTCAGCTTGAGCATCAACACCTTCAGGCGGCTGTCAACCGACTGGTGATAGGGATATTGACTGGCGCCCTTTTTTTGGGATCTTCCCAGCTCTGGAGCCAAAATATTTCCCCTTTGCTTTTCGGAGTTTCTGTTCCGGGGGCGATGGGTTGTCTGTTGGCCTTGGCCATGGGTGGCCTGCTTTTGAGGGTTATTTCCCGACAAAAGGAGTAGTGGCAACGAATTTGCCAACCGCCACGGAGTACTTTTTTGGGGTAAAACTTGCCCAATGCTCTTTGCCATCCGCTAAACTAGGATTATCGCGGTCCTGGGGTTTTTGATCACCCGTGAAGGCTGGGATGTGCCACGATTTTCCGCAGTTTGGCAGGCCTTTCCAGGTCCTTCTCCCGGTCGATCATGTTCATGGCTGAAATTCCATTTGATTGGGTAATTTCGAAAATCAGGCCGGCCAACAAATCAGGGATAATACAAATGCTTTCGATCACAGGAGCGCCAGGCGAAAAGCAATGTGACCGCAAGGATCGTCGGCATTTCCTGAAAATTGGCGGCTTGGCGATGGGTGGTCTTTCTTTGCCCGGGATTCTCCAGGCGAGTCAGGATAATTCAAAGGGATCACGCCACAAGGCCGTGATCATGATCTATCTGTCCGGCGGACCTTCCCACCAGGATATGTTTGATCTCAAAATGGAGGCACCTTCGGAGATCCGTGGATCGTTCAAGCCGATCGCCACCAATGTCACCGGTATCCGGATCTGCGAACATATGCCGTTGTTGTCAAAGATGATGGATAAATTTGCAATCATCCGGTCCCTGTATGGCTGTCCCGACCAGCATGCTTCCGATCAGTGCATGAGCGGATTTCCCATTGGCCAGGGGGGAAGACAAAGTGGGCGACCCTCCCTGGGTTCCGCCATTTCCAAATTGCATGGGCCGGTGGATCCAACAGTCCCGCCTTTTATTGGTCTGACCATAAAGACCAAGCACGAACCCTACAGCAATCCTGGTTATCCGGGATTTCTTGGCGCGGCCCACGCCCCCTTCCAGCCTGCTGGCGAGGGGATGGAAAACATGAAGCTCAAGAGCATTTCCCTTGACCGTCTTCGTGACCGGAAAACCATCCTGACCAGCTTTGACAATTTCCGTCGTGAAGTCGATCTGGATGGGCGAATGGACTCCGCGGATATCAATACCAAAAAAGCCCTGGATGTTCTTACATCCAGCAAACTGGTGGAAGCCCTGGATTTGAGCCGGGAGCCCCACAAATTGCGTGAGCGTTATGGTTGGGGCAGTCCGGATCCCGCGTTTGGCGAGGATGCCGGACCACACTGGATGGACCAATTCCTTTTGGCGCGGAGACTGGTCGAGGCCGGGGCGCGATGTGTGACTCTCTCGTTTGGAAGTTGGGATCGCCATGGGGGGAATTTCACGCAACTTCCCACGCAGTTGGCGCGTCTGGATCAGGGGATCACCGCCCTTGTGGGGGACCTTCACGCCAAGGGACTCGACAAGGATGTGAGCGTCATCGCATGGGGCGAATTTGGCCGCACGCCAAGGATCAACAAGGATGCTGGTCGCGACCACTGGCCCCAGGTTTCCTGCGCCCTTTTGGCGGGCGGCGGTATGCGCATGGGGCAGGTGATCGGGTCAACCAACCGGCTGGGTGAGGTTCCCCATGATCGCCCCGTTCATTTCCAGGAGGTGTTCTCAACGCTTTA
>CAWUOD010000002.1:0-19688 GCA_963923115.1 uncultured Singulisphaera sp. | reverse complement strand
CAATCCGCCGACAACGCCGTTGACAACGCGATTTCCAAGGTTGAGGGCGCAGCCGCCGGGTTGACTGTTCCGTCATTGCCGCCTGTCGTGGGTGCCGATCGGAACGCGACCAGCGGGTCGGCCCTGGTTGCGGAAGCCCAAAAACTTTTGGCGTCCGGCAAAATTGTGGAGGCGCGCGCCAAAGCAATCGCGGCCCAAAAGATGGGCGCGACCGTGCCTCCTGGCGCGGTCACCCCCGAGGAAATCCTTGCCGACCTTAATCGACAGGCCGCCAAACAGGTCGCCAGCAGCCTCGACCGCGTGGGCGAAATGGCTAACAAGGGGGGACCGGAATCACTCCGCTCCGCGCAAGCCGAACTCGATCGCGCCCGTCAGGTGGCCCGTGATTTCGGACTTGATCAGGGTCCCATCGACGCCAAGGCCAATTGGCTGAAAACTTCCTCCACCAAGAGCATGGGTGGGGACAATCTCGCCGCGGGTGGCAGTTTGACCATTCCACCGCTTCCCGGTGAAGGCGCAAAGCCAATCTCCGGTACCCCCTCGCTTGTCGCAAAGGGCGATGGCGATGCGGGAAAAGTGCTTCTTGAAAAAGCCCGTCTTGAGCTCAAGAGTGGTCAAAGCACCAACGCCCGTCGCCTTGCCGAAGAGGCATACCAGGGGCCTTATGGTGTCAAGGAAGATGCGTCGGCGCTCCTGCGAACCATCGACACCGAGGAAAACAATCAGCGTTCCCTCGAAGCCAAGCGTACATTTGACGCCGGGGTCGCGGCGTACAACCGCAAGGAATTCGCCCAGTCGCTGGCCATCATGGCCGCCGTGCAGGACAAGTTCCTGGACAAGGATCGTCTCGCTCGCAAAAGAGAGATGATGCAAAGTCCATCTCTCGCCGCCTTGACGGTTTCCGATTCGGCGAAACCTGGTATCAAGGACGCTCCCAAGGACAGGGCGCTAGCCCAGGTGAAACCCGGTCTGGAAGGCATTCCGGCCACGGGTGAATCCAAGCCGGCCACCGACCTTGTTGAAACCGCCCAGGCCATCAAGGAAGTCAAGTTCAGCCAACTTCGCCAACAGGGTCTTGATGCCCAGCGTGAAGCGGCCGAAAAGTTCCGTGTTGGACAGGCGGATGTCGCGGTGGACATCCTCCAGGATTACCTGACCATGCTGGGTGACCAACAACTCGAATCCAACAAGGTCGCCCTTCTCAAGAGGCCGGTGGAATCGCGTCTTCAGCACTTCAAGTTGCTGAAGGCACAGAAAGAATTCCTCGAGAAGGACAATGTTGTTCGCGACACCAAGAAGAACAGCATCACCCAAAAGCAGCTCGCCGAGGAGAACAAGACCAAGAAGGTCTCCGAACAGATGAAGCTGTTCAACCAGGCCTTCAAGGAAGGAAAATATCTCGAAGCCGAGAGCTATGCGATGCGGGCCCATGAGCTCGATCCCGAGAACAGCATGGCCGCCGCCGCGATGCAAATGGCCAAAACCCAGCGCAACATCAATGTCGCCAAGTCGAACAAGTCGGACAAGGAGAAGTTCTTCCTTGAAGGGCTCAACGACACCGACAAGGTTGGACCTTCGCTGACCATCGACAAACCAATCGATGCCGGCATGGACAGCGCCGACAAGAGGAACAAACGAAACACCTCTTTGACCACACTTGCCAATCCCCAGCGCAAAACCGCCGCGGACCGCGAAATCGAGTCTCGCCTCAACACGCCGGTCAACATCAACTTCAAGGACACCTCGCTCCGCGAAGCCCTGGAAGACCTGCGCAAGTACTACAACATCAACATCGTGCCCGATGTGGCCGCCCTTGAGGAGGAAGGTATCAGCCTTGACCGGCCGATCACCCTCATGCTCGAGCAGGTTTCGCTCAAGTCGGCACTTAATCTGATGCTGCGCAGCGCCCACCTGACTTATGTGATCAAGGATGAGGTCCTCCTCATCACCACCGAGTCGCAGGCTCGTGGAAAGCTGGTCACCGTGACCTATCAGGTGACCGACCTGATCACCCCTGTTGAGAACTTTGGCAGCACCAAGCCAGGCGCCAACCTAACCAACCGCGGAGCGACCAAATCGACCGTTGGAGGCAATCAGTCCGGCGCGATCAACGGGAACAATCCCACACCGATCCAATCGCCTTTCAGCCTTTCCGGTGGCCAGGCCACGGGAACGCCTTCTGGTGGCAGCTTCCAAAGCGGAAGCGATGCTCCCCAGTTCGTGATGGGCAAAAAGGCAAGTCAGACAACCGAAGACACCCTGATCAAGCTGATCACCGCCACCATCAATCCACAATCATGGAACGCGGTGGGTGGACCTGGCTCGATCGAGTTCTTCCCCCTGACCAACTCACTGGTCATCAACCAGACCCCGGATATCCAGGAGCAGGTCCAGGACCTTCTCAATAACCTCCGCCGTCTCCTCGATCAGGAAGTGGCCATCGAAATCCGCTTTATCTCGATCGCCGAAGACTTCTATGAGCGGATCGGTGTCGACTTCAACATGAACATCAAGACGGACCGCAACACCAGCCGCTTCGAGCCCCAGATCACCTCGAATAGCTACAAACCGGCCGGTTACATCAACGATCCCAACATGCACGGCATGGTTGGCGGTCTGACCCCCGCGGGTACCTTCACCACCGACCTGGACATTCCAATCAGCCAGTCCAGCTTCGCCCTCACCAACCCTGTGTTCGGCGGATATCCTGGCCTGCCCGGATCAGGCGGTATCAGCCTCGGTCTTGCGTTCCTCAGCGACATCCAGGTCTTCCTCTTCCTTGAGGCGGCCCAGGGTGACAAGCGAACGAATGTGATGCAGGCACCGAAGATCACCATGTTCAATGGCCAAACCTCGGCCCTGGGTGTCTTCGATAGCCAGTTCTTCCTCACGGATGTGGGCGTGACACCGCTTGCCAACGGCAACATCACCTTCACCCCGATCGTGACCGAACAACCCATCGGCTTCCAGATGAGCCTCCAGGCCATCATCTCCGCCGATCGCCGGGTGGTTCGCCTTACTCCATCGATCCAGTTGAGCAACCTGGTCCCCGGACCTGTCCAACTCTTCCCGATCGTGGTTCCAATCTTCCCGCAAACCGGTAACCTGGTGAATCCGAATCCTTCCGATCCGATCACCTTCACCCAGTTCATCCAACAACCCGTCATCAACACCCTGTTCGTTCAAACGACTGTGGCTGTTCCGGACGGTGGCACGGTGCTGATGGGTGGCTTCAAGCGCTTGAGCGAAAGCCGCAGCGAGTACGGTCCTCCGGTCCTCAGCAAGATTCCTTACCTCAACCGCCTCTTCCGCAACACCGGATATGGCCGTGAGGCGACAAGCCTCCTCATGATGGTGACTCCGCGCATCATCATCCAGGAAGAGGAAGAGTTTAACCAAACGGGCATCAAGCCCACCTTCCCCAACAACCCCTAATTCCTGAGCGTCGGTCGGGATGCTTCGGATGCCCCGGTGAAGGCCGCCAGCCTTCACCGGGGCTTTTTCGTGGACGGAGATTCACTTCAAAGGATCTAACGGGACAGACCCATGCTCCCGGAAATCAGTTTTTTAACGAATTGGCCACAAACTCAAAAAGGGATTTGGTTGCCGGGTCGTCGGGAAGGCCCAGGTCCGCATTGACCTTGGAGTGGGTGGTTTCCCTGGCGCCGAAAACCTGTGCGGGAATACCTGCGGTTTTGAGGGTGTTGCCCAGTCGTTGCGCCTGGGCGCTGGTATCGGGGTGATCAGCGACATGGAGAATAAAAAAGGGAGGAATCTTCTTGCTTTTGGCCACATGGGTGACCGCGGAAAAATCGCGATGTTTGGCCGGGTCATTTCCGAACTTTTCCCGGTGGCCATATTTTGCCTGGGGAAGTCCATGTGCCCTGCGCCGGGTTTCGGCGGTTTCGATAATGGCGGGAATATCGAAGGTGTCCCCATCCACCGGGACGCAACCCTTGACTATCGACTGGTCCAATCCTTCGTTTTTCAAATAGCGTTCATCGATGGAAACCAAGGCGGCAAGCTGGGCTCCGGCCGAGTGGCCCATGATCAGGATCCGTTTGGGATCGCCTCCATATTCGCCAATATGGTCATGGACCCAATGAATCGATCGGGCGATGTCGCGGATGATTGTTTCCATGTCAACATGGGGCAATAGGCGATAGTTGGTTGAAACAAAAACAAACCCCTTTTCCATGAAAGCCTTTGGCTTGATTTGGATGTCGGATTTGTCGCCCGTTTGCCACCCGCCGCCATGGATCCAAAAAACAACAGGGAGGGATTTTGAGCTGGTTGGCGAATAAATATCCAGCACCTGTCGTTCATGGCCGGGAGTCGCGTAGGGGATGTTTTGTTTGAAAACCTGGGCGTTGGCCTGGGGATTAGTATAAGCCAGCGTCCCGAAACAAACTAACAGAGAGGGGAGAAATCGCATGATGATTTTCCTTTTTCCTGGTGCGAAGTCCTTGGTGTGGATTGGAATTGATGGGGCTTGCTGATGGATTGGCGCGGAACCGAACAACGGAAAAGGTGGTTAAGGTTGTCTCAGTAGGGCCTTGGGTCGGGTTCGGGCCAAATCTGACAGGAATGCCCAACAGGGGATGGTCTAGGGATCAGGGATTCATGGGCGAGGCAATATCCGATGAATTGGCTTCAGGTTGGCTGGTTCCCATGAAACGGGCCATTGCAAAATGAAAAAAGGCGATGAATCCCGGGGGATCCATCGCCTTTCTGAAATCGGTGCCTTTCTGAAATCGGTGCCTTTCTAGGGGTGACCCGAATCAGGTTTTTCCCTTTGAGGGCCTGGTCATGATGACAAACATCCCCCAGGAAAGGAGCAAAAATGCGAATGTGAATCCTCCATAAACCTGTCCCAATTTGGCAAAGCGGTCGGGCAAAAGCCCCGTGCTGGTCAGGCTCATGAGGATTGTGCAAACCACAGCCACTCCCACCAGAAATTTCTTTTCCAGATTCCATGTTGGGATCAGGGCCAATCGCGCGGAAAGGGCAATCCATGGAACAAGAAGGGTTACAGCGTGATGTTTCCAGGTCCGTTCGCTGAAAATGAGCATCCCAAGCATTACCAATCCAAATTCCGCCACCAAAGCCGTCCGGCAAGTCGAATCGGTTTGGGCGAGGGAACGCGAATTGCGGCACCAAAGGAACATCATCGCGGCAAACAGCACCATGGTGCCCTGCACTATGCGCTTGGTGATAACCGGATCCAGATTGAAGAAGTTGTGGTATTCGACCGGGGTATAAACCCCATCGACATGTGTGGTAAAGGACGGGAAATAACTCAAAAGACGAAACAGCAGGCCGGGAACCGATTGGTTGTTGTGTTCGGGAGTGACTTTTCCCTCGATCACAAAAGGCTTGACCATTTCATCAAACCAGGAAAAGAGTTGGGTCTGATTGGCATCCCAACCGAGGACCGCGGCCGGGACAAAACCCGGATAAAGGAATAGCGCGAGGCCGATGGCCCCTCCCACCATGGTCCACCAGGAACGCTTTAGCAGGAAGTAGTAAATGAACAGTGCAGGGGTAACCTTGCACGAAACCGCCAACGCCATGACGATTCCCGCGGCGACTTCCCTGCCTCCCATCCATAATTTGAGACTTCCCACGCACAAAAGCAGAATGAGGAGATTGACATTGCCATGTTGGAGGTCGCCAATGATCGGTCTAATGGAAAGGCCAATCGCCAAAAGGAGGCTCCACCAGGGCAGCTTGTTCGACCCTTCCACCATTTGCCATGTCCATAAAACCGCAAGGAAAGCCATGGCGACCTTGGCGTAATACCATGTCAGGGCCATGGCAACGGGAGGCATTTTGGCGAGCGGATATAGTAGGACCGCCATGACGGGGGGATTGGGATATTGGTACTTGCGGGCGATGTCTTCGCCTTGATCCAGGTCGAGAAGTTGGGGCTGCCATCGTTGGATGGCGGAACGGGATTCGAAAGCTTTGAAGGTATATTTGATACTCAGAAGCAAAAGGAAAACGACGAAGCCGCCAAGTATGAGACGGGAGGCGTTTTGTTGCCACCAGGAAGGATTTGTCTTTTCCGGAACCAAGCCTGTCATCTGCTGAGCCTCCCTGCCCAGATTCTTTGGATTCACCGATCCGCCCATTCTGTTCCACAGAGCCAACGGGGGGCAAGAGACAGGGGAGGAAAAACGGCAAAGGTCTCGATGCTGGGGGCTTTTTGTGAAAATGGGTAAAGATATTCGTTGGCTTAATCCTCCAGGCCCGCACCAAAGGTCGCTTTGATCCTTTCGCGAAGCAATTTGGTCCTATCCACCGGCGGCGCGATTTCGGTTTCCATGACATCGGTGTTTGGCTGGGTGACAAGTACCTCTTCGGTGCAGGTGGGATCCACGGTGGAGCAGGCTTTGGCCAGTTTCGTGGCAATATCGGCAAGGATCTCACGCCATCCCGCCGCGTCTTCGCGTGTTTCCGCCGCGGCATCGAACTCTTCGCAAAGGAGAATCATTCGAAGGATGTGGCGAAAGATCATTCCCTCCTGGCGCACAAGGTCACAATTGCGGACATACATGTTGAAGTTGCCCCCATATCCCAGAAGGAGTTCACCGGCTGCCCAGACGGCATGAACATGGAGGTCGGGCACCCCCTCATGACGAGCCTCGAATAGCATCGCCATTTTTTCCGCCAGGTGGGGTGGGCGATTTTCAGGATCAAAGGGAACATCAGTCTCCTCGTCATTTTCCCCTTCGGGAGCTGTCGAGCGAATAAGGCCGCGTTGAACCAGTTCGGGATCGAGGAGTTCGGTGGCCATTGGTCCGGGAGGCATCCGGTCCCCCCAGGGGACCCGAACCGATTTGCCGAGTGTCGGGGAAAGCTCAAGCAGGCTTTCAAGGATCTGAATAATCTCTTCGGGTGATGCCTTGGGCAAAAAGTCGAGAAGGAAAACCCCGTAAAGGGGATGGATGCTACGGAAGTGGAGCATCGATTTGAGTTTTTCCGTGGGGTGGGCAAAATCGGCTGACGCTGGTTCCTTGGGGAATGGATCGTCGGGTCCGCGAACCGGGGGTTCGGGAACGAGCTTGACAAAACCGTGCTCATGAAGGACCAGCAACCTCTTGTCGAGCTCAATTTCCTGTGCCGCAACGCGTGGCGCGTCCAGGAGCCTTTTCCGGATGACAGTCCGGATCTTGCCGATTTCCGGAGATATCTCAAGGAGATAGGCCAAAAGCCGCCATGGGAGTGGGCCCTTGCTGTAGAGTCTGGTGGGGGCCGCTTGTTGAAGTTGGAGGAATTGGTTTTCCGTCCAATAAAGCTGCTTTTCGTTGCGGTCGGGCTTTTTTCGTTTGAGTTCCTTGCGCTGGCGAATGAGGCCCGGATCTTTGGTGTCCTCGGGAATGCCATCCATTTTCCGCTTCCAGCGGGTCATTCGGACATCGTCCTCATGAGCCATGGCGAAGACAAATCCCTTGTCATCGAATTGTGGCCTTCCCGCGCGCCCGAAAATTTGTTGGGCGCTCGATGCGTCCATCAATTTGTGTTTTCCCATCGGCCCCTTGACCAGGCTGGTTAGGACCACGCTGCGAGCGGGGAGATTGATCCCCGCGGCAAGTGTTTCGGTGCATACCACAACCGAAAGCAACTTTCTTTGAAAAAGATCTTCAATAATTTTCCGGTAGCGCGGCAGCACACCGGCATGGTGGACGCCCACGCCCCTGCGAAGCATTTGGATCAGTTTGGGACCGGCTCCCTGTGTCCACTCATGCTTGGCAAGCTCAGTCAAAAGCGGATCGCGGGTTCCCGGAGCCAGGACATCCTGGCCTTTGAGGATCTCCCCGGTGCTCCAACAGGCGTCGCGCTGAAAACAAAAGACCAATGCGGGGGTCTTTCGCAGGTCGCCTTCCCCCTTTGCCATCCATTCCATGTGATCCTGGAGGAATTCGTCGGCGACATAATGGAAACTCAATGGGACCTTGCGGTCCTTGCCTTCGACCAGTTCGAGCTTGCGATTGTGACAGCGACCGAGCCAATTGAGGAATTCTCCCGCATTTCCCACGGTCGCCGACAAAAGCATGAGGCGAACAGAGGGCGGGAGAAGCGCCAGCGAAAGCTCCCAAACGATTCCCCGTTCCTGATCCGCGAAGTTATGGAATTCATCCATGACCACGCCATGGACCTCATCCATGGGAAAGGCAGAGGGGTGAAGGAGACGGTTTAAAAGGATTTCGGCGACGACAACAAGAATCGGAGCCTTGGGGTTGATGGAGCGGTTGCCAGTAACCAGGCCGACCGATTCCGGACCATACCCCCAACGGGCGACCGTGGCGCGCAGTTCATCAAGCTTTTGATCGGTCAGGGCGATCAGTGGCGTTGTGTAGTAAAGCGATTTGCCCAGTTTGAGCGCCTCATACACTGCGGATTCGGCGATGAGGGTTTTTCCCGTGCCTGTCGGCGCGCAAACCAACACTCCCTGATCGGTGGAATACCAACCGAGAATCGCCTCCTCCTGTACCGGGTACGGGGTAAAGGGGAGCGTTCCCAGGAATTCAAAAGCAAGTTCCTCCCGGGTGAGTTGTTTGGGTTGTTCGGCGGATTGGGATGATGTGCTCATGGGGTAACAATAGGAGTCCGGGGATGAAATGGGATTGACAGTGGATATCAGTGTGCTAGGATTCTGGTACACGGAGGATTACGAATGACTCTCAACCTAAGTCCCGATTCCCGGGTGCCCATCTTTGAACAGATCGAGCGCTACTGGATTTACCGGATAGCGGCGGGCGATCCGGCGGCAGGCGAGCGAATTCCCAGTGTGCGCGACATGGCCCAGCGGATTCTGGTTCACCCCAATACGATCGTCCATGCCTACGGGGAACTGGAACAGGCAGGCATCATTGTGGCTCGTCGTGGAATAGGAATGGAAGTGACCGCGGAAGCTCCAAGAATTTGCCGGGAAAAACGCGAAGAACTTTTGGCCAATCGGGTGCGCGAACTATTTGCGGAAGCGGAACAGGCGGGGATCACCCGCGTTGATCTGGTTCGGTTGGTCCGGGATGTCATGAACCAAATGGGAGCGGAATAAGTCATGTCCAATGCCATCGAAACCACTGGGCTTCGCAAATCGTACAAGGGAAAGTTGGCCCTTGATTCGGTTGACATCGCCGTTCCCGCAGGTTCGGTATGCGCCCTTTTGGGGGCCAATGGGGCGGGGAAATCCACCCTGATGAAAATTCTCGCCGGTTTGCAAAAAGCCGATGCGGGATCGGCAACCCTGTTGGGAAGGGATCCCTGGAAAGACGCGAGTGATCTTCGTTTGCAGGTCGCTTATGTTGCCGAAAAGCCCAAATTCTACGATTGGATGACCGTGGCCAACACAGGGTGGTTTGCCTCAGGCTTTTATCCATCAGGTTTTGAGGTCAATTTTCAAAAAATTTGCCAAAGACTCAAGCTCGATCCATCGGCAAAATTGTCCGCCCTCTCAAAGGGTGGATACGCCAAGGTCGCTTTGGCTCTTGCTTTGGCGATGGATCCCAAGGTGCTCCTCCTGGACGAGCCGACCAGCGGCCTGGACCTGTTCACCCGGCGCGATTTTCTTTCAGGGATGGTCGATTTGGCCGGTGAGGGGAAAACCGTCCTTATCAGCAGCCACAATCTTGCCGAGGTGGAGAGAGTTGCAAGTCAGGTGGTGTTTATCAATGATGGCAGAGTGGTCCTGAATCAGCCCATGGACGCCCTGAAAATCCGGTTGGTTCGTTTGCGTCTGCGTGGGGAGCCAGCTTTTGATATTACTTCCGTCGGAAAGATTCTCCGGCATGGCAAAGATGGTCCATGGTCGGAATGGATCGTGCTTCGCCATGATTCCGCTGTGATCAACCCTGTGCATGGTTTTGAACCCATCGGTTTGGAAGAGATGTACGAGGTGCTCCTGGGAGCCCAGGAGGAGGCGGTAGCATGATCCGTTCGCTTCTTTGGAAAGACACCCGTGAGCATCTGGGCACGGTGCTGATTTTATGTCTTGGTGGAATCGGGCTCATGGCCGGGGTCGGTGCCCTCATTGGTCTGGAGGGATATTCCCCCATGCGCACGGCCCAGGCCACCGGGCTTTGTATCCTCCTTTTGGCGCCCGGAATTTCCCTTTTGTTGGGATCGCTAATTTTGGGATCCGACCGGGAGAACGGAGTGGAAGGCTGGTTGAATTCGCTTCCCGAGCCAGGGTGGAAAATCTGGTTGGCAAGGAATCTCTTCGCCGTTATCTCGCAGTTGGGTCTTGTCGCTTGCTGGGGGATATTTTGGCTTGTTTTCTATGCCCCGGTGGAAAAACTGCTTGAGCCGGGAATGGTTGTGTTTCTTCTGGTGGCGAGTCTCATGGGTATTGCATGGGGCCAATGGGGAATGGACCGATCGCGGACCGTTTTTGGTGGTTTTGGAAATGGGTTGCTGGGGCTGGTTGCCGCTGTGTTGGTGATCTATTCCGCGTTGGTCATTCTTTCATACCTCTTGTTGGCCGCTGGAAAAGGTTTCGGTTTTGGGGATCCTTTCGGTGATATTTCCGATGTTGTTTTTATCTCCGGATTTGTTTTGATTGTTTTTGTGCCCTTTGTTTGGGTTTTTCTTAATCATTGCCGTGAATGGAGTATGGCATCCTGGTCGAAGGTTCCCCTGTTGACTACCACGCTTCATTTGTGGTGGTTGTCGGTGCAATCCCATTCCCGGCCCTTTTTGATCATGGGTGCGATTGGCCTGGTTCTTGGGTTTATGCTTTCCGAATCGTTTTTGATTTGGCCCATTTGGAGCTTGTCCATGGGCGTGGTCAGCGGGCTTTGCGTTTTGTCACAGGATCAAAGCGGCTCACGCCAATTGCATGGTTCCCTTAGAGCCTTTCGTCCTTACCTTTTGGATCTTCGCGCGATACCGGCTTTTCTGTTGGGCATGATCATCAATCTTGTACCCTTTTTGCCACTTGGCATTGTCGGTATTTACCGGGGGATTGTTTCACAGGGAAGCTCCGACCAAATTTTGGAATTGGTTTGGCCGGGTGTTGGGATGTTTGCTCCATTTGGTCCCTATGTGTTTCTTTGGTGGTGCGCGGGTTTTGGCGCAGCATTATGGTGCAGTTTCTTTCTTGAGAAGCCGGTTGTCGCTTTTGTCGTTTCGTGGGGTTTGGGCGGGAGCATTTCGGTAATCTGGATTCCCGCCCTTCTGGGAGGTGGTCTTTCCGTTTTGTGGCCCTTGGGGCTGGTCGTTGTATTCTGGTTTCTTGGCAGGTTCCTGTACCGTGGTTTTGTCAGCGAAAATCTGTCGACTTCCGGACCCAAATTATTTGGCTTGATGGTGGTTTGCCTGGGGATTTTTTGTGGATTGGGAATTCTTGCCCGACTGTATCCCCCCAGGGGGCTTTCGGAGGATCCCTTTTCCCTCGCGGAAATAAAAAACGCCCTGAAGAATGAGAATCCAAAATTGGAGGACGAGGTCCGTCGGCATCTTGTTGATAACCGAAGGGGCATTAAACCTGTAAGTGCAATTCCATCCTTGCCTGAAAATCCCGCGACTCTGTTGAACACTCCGGTTTCCGGTTGGCCCGAGAAGGTAATCCATTTCCTCAAGGAGATCGCCCCTAAAAATTCCCAGGAATTGGCGGGGGAGTGGAAGGTTCCCGAAGAATTAATCACCTTTTTCGGGGCCAACCAAACTGATCGCCTCCTTTCAGAGCCCGCATCTTTGTTTGGTGAGTGCCAAAATATCAATTCACAAATGCAATCCCGCGGGATTTTGTCCCTTTGGGAGGTTTCCAAGGGCGCAAAAGGGTCCGAGGAAAGATTCGCCAATGAGATAGACCGGATTCTCTATGTGGGTGAATGTCTAAGACATAAATCCCATTTCATTAATTTCAATTTTGGGGAATCGCTTGAGCGTTTTGCTTATCAAATGATTGATTACCATCTGGCCCAGGACAAACCAACCGAGGCTGGTCTCGCGTATCTGGCCAGCGTTTTGGAAAAAGTTGGAGTTCGAAGCAAACAGGTCAAACCGATGACCAGGGAAGTTGGTTATTGGATATCCCGAAAATCCAATGAAAACCCCAGCGTATGGCGCAAGACCTACTCCCCGTTGCCAACCGCGGCCGGGAGGCCCTGGCTGGATGCCTATTGGCAGTTTGTGGATTTGGCGCTTTCCGCTCCATGGGAAAAAGAAAGATCCAGGAGAATGATCAACCACTGGTTTTCCACCAATCCCCCCACAGACCGATTTGGGCCCCGGGAAAATTACGATTACCAATTGGACCTTATTCCTTATTGGCATTTCAACACCTGGAATTCCATGAGTCCCAACAAGCAACTGTCCATCGAGGAACGGGGGCAAATGACTGCGGCGATCCATGATATTGCACAAACCGCCGTCGCCCTCAAACGATTTCGGATCGCAAAGGGTGCGTGGCCCAAAACCTTGAGCGAACTGTCACCTGTCTATCTCAAAGTGGTTCCCAAGGATCCTTATTCCCAGGCTGACTTTGGTTTCCGAATTTTCGAGGCCGCCAAGCCTTCAAAAATTGTTCCCGGTGAACCGGGTTCCGATGGACCAGCCGGAGCGGGTGGGGAAGAAGGCAAACCAGGTGTCGCCGCAGCCATGACTCCCGGCGACGCCGCGGGAATGGGAGCGTTTCCGGATAGCCTTTTGTTGCCAGGTTTGGGGGAAAAGGAGATACCGGTTGTGACGGGAACCCTGATTCTTTGGTCCATTGGGCCGGACAAAACGGAAGAGGGCAATCTGAAAAGTAATTTTTCGGGAACGGCTCCCGGCCGCGCTCATCATTCCGGCCTGGTTTTCCTCATAGCGCCTTAAAAGGATCCCTGTTGGGTGAATAATGAATTATTCATCCAGCAAGTGCCGGGCCAAATCCCGTCCCCTGGGAGTGCAGCGCAAAAGCCCCTTTTCCTCGGTTAGGAGTTCCCGCCTGAGCGCGTCGCCGCTGACAAATGAAACCAGAGACTCTGGCCATTTCAGGTGTGTGGTCAGACGATCATAGCTACACTCCTCATCGCTATCCGGACCATCTTCATGCGTGCGCAAATGGACCAACAATAACCCGATTCGAAATTCGAGAATCTGGCGCCGTTTGCGCGCCCATTGAGCCACCAACCCATCCTCTGGCGCCGCAAACCAACTCAGGCCAAATATCAAGCCTGTGTTCAGGGCAATCATGCCTGAAAGCGAAACATCCAGCAAGGCGCCTGTGACAAAACCAAGAGTCGCGGAAATGAGCGCAAAAATCACCGACAGAATTAGCACTCCGGAAAGTTGCCTGGCCCAAAGTAGCGCGGAGGATGCGGGGCCAACCATCAGGGCAACAACCAAAATGGATCCAAGTGCATCAAAGGCGCTCACACAGGTCAGGGAGGCCGTGGTGGTAACTCCCCAATGGAAAAAGACGGGGGATATACCGATCGAGGCTGCAAACGCCGAATCGAACCAGACAATGCGAAGCGGTTGGAAAAACATGGCCAGAAGGATCAATTGAAGAACCACCAGCCCCCCCAGAATCCAGGCGGAACGGGGGCCCAGGGAAATATTTCCGAGAATCAGGGGATCCAAAAAAGCCAATTCCAGTCGGCCATTGATTACCGCATCGGTGTCAAGATGGACGCTGTGGGCCAGTTGACTGATCAAAACCACCGCCGCGGAAAAAAGCGCCGGGAAGACCAGACCCATTGCGGCATCCTCCTTGATGCCGGCTTTTTGCTGAAACCATTCGACCAGCCAAACCGCGAATACCCCCGATGCGGTCGCGCCCAAAAGCAAAACGGGCGAACCGAGATCCCTGACAATCATCCAGGCCAAAACGATACCCAAAAGGATGCTATGACTAATGGCATCAGCCAAAAGGCTCAGGCGCCTGAGAACAAGGAATGCCCCCCCCAGGGCGCACGCGACTGCCCCAAGGCATGCAACCAAAAGCGTTTGGAGATCGGCTATGTCGGGAAAATTGGACATGGTTTTATTTGGCACCCACGCCGGAAATGTTGAGCGAGCTTGAGGTGTCCTGGGAAAAGCCTGAATAGGATGTTCGTTTTTTCCGGAAATCCCGGACCAAAAAGCTTAGGATCAGCCAGGAAAATCCCAAAAGCACGATGGTTGGGCCAGGAGGCCAGGAAAGCTCATTGGACGCGAAGGTTCCAGCCACCCCAAGAATCGCGCCTGAGGCGCCCGCCAGGGTGACCATCGCGCTCATGCGTGTGGTCCAATATCTTGCGGCGCACCCCGGCATGATCAGCAGCGCGCTCATTAGCACGACCCCGGCGACCTGAAGCCCGATGACAACGGACAGAATGAACAAAAAGTTGTAAAGCGTATCCCAAAAAGAGACATTGATGCCCAGGCTGACCGCGTGGGCCCGGTCGAAGGTGATGATTTTCCACCGGGACCAACCCACAAAAAGCGCCAAAAGCACCAGCACGGCCAAGGTGGCCAATAAGGCGATATCCTCCTCGAGGAGGAGACCTGCCTGTCCAAATAGATAGTCTTTAAGGCCTGCTTGGGCCGCGCTTGGATTTTGCTGGAGGTGGCTCTGGAGCACCATTCCAAAACCGAAAAAGCATCCCATGACAAGTGCCAAAGCCGCATCCGGGCGGACCCTTGTGCTTCGAATCAAAAAACCAGTCAGCCATTGGGCAAGTGCCGCAAAAAGGGAGGCGCCTATGACCATCATGGCGACTGATTTGGTGCCATTCAAAAGGAAACCCGCAAGGAGACCCGGATAAGCCGCGTGTGAAAGTGCATCACCCATAAGGCTGTTGCGTCTAAGAACCGCCATGCTCCCGAGGGCCCCGGTTGCCAAACCCAAAAGAGCCGTTCCCAGAACCACGGTTGCCAAAGCAGGATTGATTTCCCACCAGATCAAGGGGTTCATGGTTGGGAAACCCTTGATGTGATCAATTCGGCCCCGGTTGCCCCATAGGCTTTCTGGAGCAGGTTGGGAGTCATCACTTCGTCAACGGGTCCCGAGGCCAACAACTTGACCTTTAGAAGGGCCGCCTGATCAAAGCGGTCCGCCACTGTCTGGAGGTCGTGGTGGACAACCACGACGGTTCCACCCTCTGAGCGAATGGTTCTCAAAAGGTCCAAAATAAGGGATTCTGTGGCGGCGTCGACACCCTGGAAGGGTTCGTCGAGCAGGTAAAGTTCCGCTTTTTGGACCAGCGCCCTGGCAAGGAACACACGCTGTTGCTGGCCTCCGGAAAGTTGATTCACCGGGCGATTGGCAAGATTGGAAATCCCGACCCGGGCAAGGGCATCCCGCGCGGTTTGACGGTCGGCCCTTTTGGGACGACCAAGCAAACCAAGCCTGCCAAAACTCCCCATCAGGGCCACATCCAGGACCGTCGCAGGAAAATCCCAATCGACACTGCTGCGCTGGGGAACATATGCGACCCGGGATCCCGTTTCGGAAAGGGGTTTGCCAAAAATCCTGACAGTTCCCGCCGCAGGAGTGATCAGTCCCATGACGGTTTTGATGAGGGTGGATTTCCCTGCCCCGTTTGGGCCAATCAGCCCCATCATCACTCCGGAGGGGACTTTGAGATCGATGTCCCAAAGAGCGGGCCGTTCTCCATAAGCCACGGTCAGGTCTTCGATTTCGATCGCGGGTGTGTTCAACGAAGGGCCTCCACCAAAGTACGGACATTGGCAAGCATCATGCCCTGGTGTGTTTCCGCACCGCTACCGGGGTCACCCAATGAGTCCGAATAGAGGGTTCCCCCCTCGGCGATTTGAGCGTCGTGGTCGAGCCTTTTGGCGATTTCGCGGATCTTGGTTAGGGTTCTTGGGTTCACCGAAGATTCCACGAACACGGCTCGTATCCGGTTTTCCACCAGGATATCCGCGACGGCTTCGAGCCGGTTGAGTGTCGCCTCGGTGGCGGTGCTAATGCCCTGGACGCCCTCGACCCGAAAGCCATATGCCCTGCCGAAATAGGCAAAGGCATCATGCGCGGTGATCAGAATCCGTTTTTGGGGGGGGATCGCCGCGACCAGGCGCCGGATTTGTTCGTCCAGGCGAGTCATGGACTCCACAGTGTCCGAATGTCGAAGAAGGTAATCCCTGGTATTCTCCGGATCGGCTTCACAAAGGGCTTTGGTGATCGGGCCAAGACACTCCGACCAGAGAAGCGCATCCATCCAGACATGGGGATCCGGAGTTTCCATGTTTTCCCCCAGAATTCGTGATGGGGAAATTTGCGAGGTCACGGCGTGATAGCGGTGTGGCTCGCGCTCTTCGAGACGGTGAAGCACCTCGGCCATTTTTCCTTCAAGGTGTAGCCCATGGAAAAAGACCATTTTCGCGGAGGTCAGTCGTCGCAAAGCTCCGTAACTTGGCTCGAAAGTGTGTGGATCGATCCCCGGGCCCATCAGGGCCTGGACTTCCCACCAGGGACCGGCAATTCTCCTTACCAGATCCGCGACAAGTCCCGTTGTGGCCAGAAGGGATCGCTCCGGGTTGGATGGGTTTTCCCGATGACAACCCGCGCCCAAAGCCAACAGGCCGGGAATTCCCGCCAGGAATCTTCTCCGACCCGTTTTCACGCAAGACTCCCAGCGGGAGCCAAGGGAGCTTTTTGGGGTGACAATGCATCAGAAAGGGCGGCATCGATCCATCCGCCACCCAATACGCGAGTCCCCTGGTAGAGAACGACGGATTGTCCCGGGGTTACCGCGGATTGAGGTTCCTCAAAACGGACTTCCAGATTTCCGTCGGGCCGCACCCGCGCGGTTGCCTGGGCTGGAGTGTGGCGGTGGCGAATTCGCGCCTGACAGGAGATGTCCCCCGCCGGAAGGTCCACAAACCAGTTCAATCGGGAAGCAAGCAGGCCCCGGGAAAAGAGACCGGGTCTTTCCCCGATGACCACCTCATGGGTTTCCGGGATTACTTTGAGCACATACCGGGGGGACCCCATGGCGATCTGGAGTCCCTTTCGTTGTCCCACAGTGAAACGCTCGATTCCAGTGTGCTCACCCAGCTTCTTGCCAGACTCGTCGATGATATTTCCAGGCACGGCCGAGTTTGGCCGCCTTTCGCGAACAAAACGGGCATGGTCATGGTCGGGAACAAAGCAGATTTCCACGCTATCAGGCTTGGAGGCCACCGAGGAGAATCCAGCCTTGGCGGCGATCTCCCTAACCTCGGGTTTGGTTAGGTCTCCAAGCGGGAACATCAGCCCACCAAGAATTTCCCGTTTTAGTCCAAAAAGGACATAGGACTGGTCCTTGTTGAGATCATGGGCAACATGCAGTTCCGGCCCATCCGGCCCATCCGTTCGGCGCACATAGTGGCCCGTGGCCAGGAAATCGGCCTCCAGGGCCTTTGCCTGGGACCATAGCGTTCCAAATTTCAGTCGACTGTTACAGACGACACAGGGATTGGGTGTCCGTCCTCTGAGGTATTCGTCCGCAAAAAGATCCATAAGGCTGGAAAAATCGCCGGAAAAATCGACCGAATAAAAAGGAATATCGAGTTGGTCCGCGATTCGCCTTGCATCCCTGGCGTCCGAAGCGGAACAGCACCCTTTTTTTCGGTCGGCGTTCGGGTTTTCGGTGGAGCAGGTTGGATCAGGACCGGGAGGTGGGGCTTCCACCCCTGTTCGCATAAACAGGCCGATAACTTCGTGACCTTCTTGTTTCAACAACCATGCGGTGACGGAGCTATCCACTCCACCGCTCATTGCGACGACCACCCGAGCCATAAAAAAAGCCTCCCCGTTTGATTTTAGGGAGGCAAAAGACGATCAGAAAATTTGCGCGAAAACCGAACCCAATTCAGGCCCAAATCCGGGTGATTTGGGAGGATCAGGTGCCCTCAGCCGTGAGCTTGGGTGGGGGAGGCGCCTTTGGGGGATCCTTCATGTTCAGGTAGTCCAATGTCAGGAAGGTGATCCCGACAATTTGCGCCAGGAGGGCAATCGCCAAAAGCACAGTGTAGGCGTTGTTTTTGGGTTTTTGACCTGATACTACCCGCTTTTTCGCCATGACCCATGTCCTCCGGGAAACTTTTCCCTGTCCTGTTTATCGGTCGCCGAGGATACGGCTCGCCACTCGATCTCCAACCTTGGCCCGATCTGCCAGGGCCCGAACTGGTTCGCCTACTGCCTCATGGTTGGAAACCTCAAGGACCCGAATGGATCCGAGGTATTTGGATTGACCAGGATTTTGCAGGTTGAGTCGGAAAAGTTCCAGCGTATGGCCGCGCTGAAGTCCCTGATCGCTACCAATCGAAAGTCTCAGCAGGCCGGTGGCATCGGTGGATTTGATCTCGCCTTCAACATTTTCCGGTGGAGGGTTTCGGTCCCGCCCCGCACCCGGGCGGCCTGCCCCGGCAATGCTTGTCGATTTGGAGTTTTCCATTTGCCTGGTCATGTCCCGGAGCTGCTTTTCCATTTGGCCAAAGCGGTCGCGCAGGTTTTTTGCCTCAATTTGCGCGGCAACCTCACGCTGACGCATATCGTCACGCTCCTTGGCGAGGGTCACATTGGCGGTTTGTTCCTTTTCCAAAGTGCCTCGGATCTCGTCAAATTGCTTTTGGCGGGCGTCGTTTTCGGCTTTGGCCTGTTCCAAGGTCTGTTTGAATTGGGCTTGTTGGTTGGCCGCGCTGGAATTGAGTGTGCCAATGGTGGTTTGGGCACCGGTCAAATCACTTGCCAATTTGGCAATCCGGTCGTCCTTGGCTTTCGCCTCGTTTTTGACACGGTCCGCCTGAACTTTTCTTTCCTTGGACTCCTCCTCGTATGCCGATCGACTGGCCTGGAGGACATCGTAATTCTTTTTGAGTTTGTCGAACTCGCCGCGGAGGTCAGCCCAAAGCGAATGAACGAAGATCGACAAACCGAATCCCACGATGCTGAGAACCAGCACAAGGAAGGCCATTATTTTACCGACGGTAGTCATGATCTTTCGCCCCCGCATGTGGGATCGGTCCATGGATTCAAAGCCATGGGCGAGCCCTTCCTAAAGGCCTTCATGCGGTATTATTGGGTTCCGTGTCAATACGGAGTAAACCACCGGGATAAATTTTCTAGGGTTTGATTGGCCGAGGTTCGCTTATTTTGCCTAATTCGCCCATTCTGTCATTGAGTTGCTTGACCCGTTTTTGATTCATGAAAAGGTCTGCCGCGATGTTGATAAGGTTTCCTCGCATGGCGAACAGTTCAACCTTAAGCAGAGCGATTTTTTCCAACTCTTCGGCATTGCGGGTGACCAATCCTTTTTGGCCTCCCTGGTTCGATATCTCATTGCTCAAAGCAACGATTTTCTTTGTCTCTTCGTTAACCGCCTTGTGTGCCTCCGCGATTTCCCCCTCCAGCTTTTTGAAAGAAGGCGCATAGGCTTCTTTTGCCAGGATAAAACGGTCCTTGCCGGGCTCCAGGGTGTTTTCATTTTTCGCGGGAATCATCGTGGGCAGAAGGGTTTGCGGATTCACAACAACCCCATCCTTCCCAAAAGCGACTTCCCTGACGGGATTGGCCTTGGTTGCGCCCTTTTGGGTATGAGCCAGTTCCGCGGCGTAAAACGCTTCGGCTGAGGCCCGTTTTTTTTCCAGGTCATTCAGGGCGGTCACAGTGTCCTTGTAGGCTTTGGTTACCGCGCCGAGTTGCCCACTTTTCTGAAGGGCCTCGATCTTTTGCTTGCGCTTAAGATCTGTCTCTTATACACATCTGACGC
>CAWUOD010000001.1:0-20657 GCA_963923115.1 uncultured Singulisphaera sp. | reverse complement strand
GAAACCACCGTTTTTTGCGATTTTGCTTCCTGGGATTTGGCTTTTGATCAAAACAGGCTGACCTCCTGGAAATTCCCTCAAAGACCCAATGAGTCCCCGGAAAATAACCGACGAAATGCCCGGGAAGCCGAAACAGGGATTATCGAACAGGTTTCCCCCATCCCCCCCGAAAAACCTTCCGACTTGCCACCCAAAGGTAATTCCGGGTAGCCTAGGCGAAAAGAGAGGGTTCTTCGCCGATGGAAGTATTGAATCAGGGTATTGCCCTTTTCCGCCAGCTGGCCAGCCGTGATGGACTCAATGGGCTATTGGAAAGCTTTGGTCCCTGGTTTCCCGCACTGATGTTTCTGATCATTTTTTGTGAAACCGGGCTGGTTGCTCTCCCCTTTTTGCCAGGCGACTCGCTTCTTTTTGCCTTGGGGGCCATTTGCGCTTTTGCCGGCACCTCGCTTAATATCTGGATTTTGGCACCGCTTCTTCTTGTCGCGGCTATCCTTGGCGATGCCGTGAACTATCACCTGGGACGGTGGTTTGGCCCAGCCGTTTTTCGCGCAAAGGACTCATGGTTACTGAATCATCAGCATCTCCTCCGCGCGCAGGCCTTTTACGAAAAACATGGTGGAAAAACCGTCATTTTGGCCCGTTTTGTCCCGATTATCCGGACTTTTGCACCATTTGTGGCCGGGATTGGATCGATGCATTATTCCCGGTTTTTGGTGTTCAATGTGGTTGGCGGCCTGGCCTGGGTGAGCCTTTGCATGGGGGGCGGCTATCTATTGGGGAGCCAACTCTCGGATAAACATTTTGAACTCGTTCTTATTGCCATTGTCGTGGTCTCCGTGCTTCCATTGGTTTTTGAATGGTGGAACCATCGTCGAAAAGCCCGCGCTGCTTCCGCCTGATTGGGGAACCGCTCCTGAAGGCCAACGGAAAATCCGGAAAAAAGTTTGCCGGACGGCCAAGCTTCCGTTTGTTCGGACCTGAAAATTGTCCCTGAAAAGTCTAGAATTCCCCCATTAGCAAGATGGGGGATTTTTCCATGCCTTGGATTGTGCTTGCCGTTGTCGTGTTGGTGCTTGTTTTCGGCGCCTTTCTGGCAACGCTTATCCTCCGCACCTCCTGCGGGATGTTTGGCGAGGAACAACCAAGCTACAAACGCGCCTTTTTGATGCTTGTTCTGATCACCATTCCCGTGGTCCTCTGCTTCGAGGGAATGGGCTATGGCGCCGCTCTGGCAATGCACGAATCGCTCAACCTTCCTCCGGGTTTTTCTTTTATCAATTGGCTCCGTTTGCCAATGGGAATCCAGTGGCAGGCCCTTGGCACCGTTCCCCTTCTCAAATATGTCCCGGTGATTGTCTCTCTTTGCCTTGCCGGGGTCATGATGGTGGCCTGGATCCAGTGCACCTTCCGCAAAGGATTGCTTATCATCGCGGTCCAATGGATATTTAACGGTTTGGCCCTCGCGATACTTGGACAAGTGGGCTTGTTTAGCCTCACCGCCTATGACCGGATGGTGGGCCTTCCCCCGGATGTCAAGGAATATTTGACAGGCCAACATGTCGCGAACTCCCAGGCCGCGGATCCGGCCGAAAAACCAAAAGGCCCCCCTCCCCGGGACGGCGGCAAGTTCCACAACCTGAAAGAGACAACAAAAAACCACGCCAAAAAAGATGCCTCCCATGATGAGGCGGGCGGGGGGGAAAACAAGCCAAATCCGATCGCCGCTTTCCTTTCGGAGGATTCGCGTGAAACCGCCCGAAGCTGGGGTCATTCCTTTGTGGAATTCCTTGACCGATTGCGCCACGAGGCGGATCCACTAATTGACACCATCCGCGCCCACGCCCACCCTGTCACGCAACATCTACCGGCTTTCGTCAACAATTTCCTGGATAATCAGGGCGGGTGGTGGATACTCATCGGATTGACGATAATTGTCTGCTTCCTTTGGGTCAAAAACACCATTAAACGGATCCGACATTTGACCAAAAAGAAATCACGCAAGGCCAGCGACACCTGGAACAAGGATCTCGCCTGGCCTCTTGGAGGAATTGGGGAACTGGTTCATCCGGTCGACGGAGTCCAGCTCACTGTCAAAGGATCACCCGCCCGCCTTCGCGCTGTCGTGATTTGCCCGGCGACCAAGGAAACACAATCGCCCGGCGAGCACAGTCTGGAAGGTATTTTCGAGCACATTGAGGCCGGAATGTCAAAGACCCTGATCCAGGACCAGCCACTGGTTAGGATCTGGGAGCCAACTTTCGGTGGTTCCCAGGCGTTCGCGTCATTATGTCACAACCTCGTGACAATCCCGGGCCCCAAGGGAAAACCAACCAAGTGGGTGGTTGTCGCGGGAACCGTGGAATTTGGCCCGACGGACAAAGTCCATCTGGGCCTTGCCTTTCAAACGGAAAAGGCGACGAGCCTGAGAAATCTCACTGTGGACGGAAAAACCACCAGGTGGCTGGATGTGATCGGAACCACCCAAATCATGATGTTGCAAAGAGCCTGAAACACTTTTTGTTCCCGCGCTGTGGGGCCACTCCCCGCGCGGTTGGCCACACACTCAGGCGGCCTCGGCTTTCTGTTCGCCCATCGGTTTCTCCACCCGGATCACAAACGCCTGGCGGGCGTAGGATTCCTTCCACTCCACGGTGGGGAATCCACCCTCCATCACCACTTTTTTCAATTCTTCGATGGGCAAGTAGTGAAATCGTCCCTTGCGCGCCTCAATCTTGAGCCAGCGGCAAACCCTCATCATTTCCATCAAATGGGTCAACAATCGCCAAGGCTTGCCCCAGCGGGTGGGAGGCCAAATGGACTTGGCGACAATTAGCCAAAAATTCGGTTCGGGCACATTGATGGAAAAAACAAGCCTTCCGCCCGGTTTCAGCACCCGGTGAATCTCCCTGAAGATGCCGCGGAATGCCGCGTCGGTATATTTACCTGTAATCGGATCTTTTGATTCGGCATAAGAAAGGGAAAGACCGGCGATCACTCCGTCAAAACTGTCATCCTTCAGCCCGGGCAATCCAAGACTCAAATCGCCGTGGGCGAACTCGAGTTTTCCCTCCGGCAACCCCAGCTTTTGGCCAAGCTTGCCAATCGCCACACCATTGACCCTCGCGCAATCCATCGCGATCACTTTTTCAACCGCGCCCCTGGTCCGCTGGAGGATGCCGGCCGACAACTGACCACCGCCACAACCGATGTCCAACCAGGATTCATTGGGCTTGGGCGCGGCCCAGCCAATTGTGTCGGAGGCCAATTCGAAATAGGGTTTGGCCTGTTTTTGATCCCAAAATGCCATGGCGCATTTGTCATCATGCCAATGATTGTCGTTGTTTGCCATTTTCATCCCCGTCAAGTTAATTCCCTGGAAGCAACCCTGGCATTGGAATGCCGCATCGCCCTCTTTTCAAAACCGGTTTCGAAATCCATCTGGTCTAGTTCGAAATAGATTTCCTTTTTGAGAATCTCCTCAAGCCGCTGAAGAGCCTTGGCCACAAGCGACCCATCACAAACACGGTGATCGTAAACAATCCGAACCCTGATGGAACCTGTTGGGCTCATGGGGCCGATATTGAGCGTCGCGGTAAGCGGCGAAATCGGATGGAGGGCCTCGGCCCCATGGCCGACATAAGTGCTAAAACCAAAGGTGCCAAACTTTCTCGCCCGGACTTTCCCCGACCAATCCAGCGCGAACCACCATGCCAGGCGCCTCAGAAACTTTGGAAGCCTCGAAACCCCCAAGGCCAATCGAAAATGGGCAAAATGATTCACCGGCATGGTCTTGGCTTCAAAAATACGCTCTTCGATCTTTGACAGCGTCAAATGTTCGGGATTGCGTATTTTCAAAAACAGGATCGCGGGCTGGCCATCCACCTCTTTTTCAATCGTCACGGAGCCCACCGAACGATTGTGTTCATAAAACCGGGTGTAAGGCCAACCAAGGAAACTGGTCCGAAGGGCGGGAAATTCGACCGCGAGAAGGCCAAACGCGCGAAGGAAAATGGCCGTCCAACAGGGGCGCTCCAAAAATTTGGCGCGTAGCTTGCGAAGGTCGCCAAGCTCCATGGTCCTTTCAACCGGAAGGGAAGGAACCCGGCGGGCAAAATGGAGAAGGTCAATGATGAGGCGACGCGCGACGCTTACACGCCTGGTCACTCCCCCATCATCGGGTTTGGATGGATCCAATGCCATTCCCAGCCTCCTTGCGGGATTTTGCCAATGGGCGATTATCACCCCGACCCAAACAACAGGGCAATAGCAAAAGAGGCCAATAACATCATAAAAATGCCGGGGAAAACCGAAAAAAACGCCAACCAGGGCTCAGGGAGCCCAAACACTTGAATTTTCCTCGTGGGGCGTCCTGGCGAGACGGAGCAACCGGCAAAGCTCTTGCAAATCGTTCGAGGAAAGATGACCCAGTTGAACCGCCCCACATGCCTTCACCGGCTCATCAAGCCGTTCAAGCAAGTCCTGGCCCAATTTCGTGATTGTCAGGCGCACCATCCTTCTGTTTCCCTCAGGCCGGGTTCGTGTCACCCAACCTTTTTCCACCAGGGGATTGATCAGCCTGGTGATATCAGGGGCCCGGGAGACCAATCGTCGGGCCACCTCAAGGGTTGGCATCCCTTCCGTTGGGCGAAGGGCCAAAAGCCGCATGGCGTTGTATTGCTGGGCTGTCAGGTCATGTTGGCCAAAAAGCTTGTCCTCATATGCCCGCAATCGATCGTAAGTCCGCCACAAATTCAGATAGGCCTCCTGTTCCGGACTATCAAAAGCGGGCTTTCTCCGTGACGGGTTTTGTGGATCCATCCCGCCTGGCGACTCATTTTCCCGGGATGGCCTCATGAGCAACACCCCTGTCCCAGCCAACCATAAAGATCAAGTGGCAATCGCTCGACAAATTGACTCCGGGGCATGACGGGATGGAGTCCCAATTCCCGGGCGTGCCCAAGGCCAGCCGCATCCACATGGCTACCGTATCCCACCATCCGGACCCCCTTGGGAATCAGCAATCCGGCAACCTCCTTCAAATCCTCGCCAGCCACCTGAATATCCACCAAAACCAATCCGATATTCGCGTGCTCCGCGAACGATTCCACCTTTCGAACCTGTTTTGCAACCAATCCCATTTTGGCGGCGACGCCATGGATTCGGCTAAAAAAAATCAGGTCATCCGTCCAGGCAAGGATCATGGTCATGGGGGAAATCGTGTTCAAAGTCGGTTGGAAATCCAGCGGTTATTGTAGGTCGAACCCGGCCCATTCACTGAACAAATCCTCTTGCGACGGGCCTTATGGCACAAAAGAGCGGCTTTGGATGCCGCCAAAAGGCTCAGGACTTGTCGATTTTGGCGGGCGAATCTGATTTCGTGGCGAGAACATAAACGGACGGTGGAATTGTCGCCAAAAAAAAGACGATTCCCCTCGCGCCAATCACACCAAGAAAAAAACCGGCGGCGCAAACCACCGCGACAGCAGCCATCATTCTGATCCTGAAAACGGTCCCGAAAAGCCCCAAAATCATCAATCCATGCAGTATGAGCGTCCAAATCACAAATTGTGGAAGGGCTTCCCCGGATTCGGGAAAAAACACCCAATCCTTCAAATGTCCCACCAGGAATACGCCCCAAATAATCCCAGCCAAACCCGCCCAGATTCTGGCGCTCCAGGGGATCACAATCCGGACAAACATGAGTCTGCTCTCCAGGGATCAATGTCATCCCGAATTATTCCAACGATATTTTACCAGCGCCCGCTTTGGTTTGGCCAGACCCTGTGATTCTGGACTCCAAACATAAAAAATAAAGGCCCAAAAGATTTTATCACCACATAAACATCTATTTTATATACTTTCAATCCTTTTTGCTCCAGGGAACCAATTGCACTATCGAAAAAAATATCCCGGGCGCCAGGCCCGGGATATTGAAAAAAACGGAAATGGATTGATTCCCGGGGATTATTTATCTCGGGAAAGATCTTCAATCACGATATCCTTGAAACGGACTATCGCTTTGCATCCGCCATGGATTTGGAGCCCAATGATTCCATCCAGGGGAATTTTTTCATCCATCTCCGTGTAATCGACCGTTTTCACCCCATTCAACCAAAGTTGAATCCGTTTGCCCTCGCAACGAATTTTGTAATCGTTCCAATCGTCTTTTTTGACTATCCTGGGCAGGTCTTCCTTTGGGGGTCCCGCCAGGATCTTGTTCCGGCGGCTTTCATCGTAAAGGGCCCCATCAAATCCCTGGCCCAAATCGGCCTGATAACCGATCATTTCGTGGTGGTTGGGGATCCTTTGGGAACGAATTTGAACACCTCCATTCACAAAACCCTCGGTGCCGGTGAGTTTGTATTTGAGGCGGAGTTCGAAATCCTTGTACCCTTTTTTTGAACAGAGAAATTCGTTACGCGGGACGGTCTTTTCGAGGGACCCTCCGACGATGGCGCCATCCTCGATCCTCCAGGTCGTCCTGGTGTCGCCTTCCCAGCCGGCAAACGATTTGCCATCAAAAAGGCTAACCGGATCCGCCGCCCGGGCCGATGCGGCGGATACAAAAAGGATGGCCTGGATAACAAACCGGAGACGGCGTAGCATCGATCACTCTCCCATTTTGAGAACCTTCCAAAGGAAGGCGTATTCATCTGCGACTTCTTCGATCAATTTTGCCGTAGGCTTGCCCGCCCCATGCCCCGCGCGGGTTTCAATACGCGCCAATACCGGGGCTTCCCCCTTGTGACAATATTGCAATTGGGCCGCGAATTTGAAACTGTGACCGGGAACAACACGGTCATCCGTGTCGGCCGTGATCACCATGGTGGGGGGATACTTTGTTCCGGGTTTTAGGTTATGGTAAGGGCTGTACTTGACCAAAGAGGCGAATTCCTCCGCTTTGTCCGGGCTACCGTAATCATCAACCCAATAGCGCCCGGCGGTGAATTTGTGGAAGCGGAGCATGTCCATCACTCCCACATGAGGAAGACAGGCGCCAAAAAGTTCTGGACGCTGGGCCATGCAGGCGCCCACAAGAAGTCCGCCATTGCTACCGCCACGAATGGCCAACCTGGGCGTCGATGTGTACTTTTCGGCGATCAGGTACTCCGCGGCGGCGATGAAGTCGTCGAAAACATTTTGCTTGCGTTCCTTGGTGCCGGCTTTGTGCCAATCTTTTCCATACTCACCGCCACCACGAAGGTTGGCCACGGCGTATACCCCACCCATGTCGATCCAGGTCGCGATGGGTATGCTGAAAGCCGGGGTCATCGGAATATTGAATCCGCCGTATCCATAAAGGAGGGTTGGATTGTTCCCGTCAAGTTTTATCCCCTTTTTCGCTGTGATGAACATCGGAATCCGGGTGCCGTCCCGGGAAGCATAAAAGATCTGCTTTGTTTCATACAGCGAGGGGTCAAACTTGACCTTTGCCTGGCGAAGCAGTTTGGTCTCACCGGTTTTTACATCGTAGCGATAAATAGTCGGGGGGGTTGCATATCCCGAGAAACTGTAGAAGGTTTCGCTCTCCGAGGGGCGGCCATCAAATCCGGTTGCGGTCCCAATTCCCGGAAATGCCACTTCACGAACAAATTTTCCCGATGGGTCATAAAGCTTGACCTGGGTTTTGGCATCCTTTAGGTAGCTGGCGATCAGGTGACCACCAACAAGCCCCACCCCACGAAGGGCCTCCTTTGCCTCCGGGATAATCTCCTTCCAGGAGTTCTTGTCCGCCAGGGCCATATCGATCGCGATCACCCGGCCATTCGGAGCCTTGAGATCGGTCTTAAAATATAGAACGCTTCCAATACCTTCGATAAGGGTGTATTCATTGTCAAAGTTGTCCACGACCTCAAAAGGCGCGTCTGTCAATGGTTTGGAGAGGTCCTTGACATACAGGCGGTTCCTCGCATCCGTTCCGGTCCGCGCGGTGAACACAAGCCATTTGCCGTCGTCGGTGACATTGCCGTAAAAACTCCAGGTTGGCTTGTCGGGCCGCTGGTAGACGATCACATCTTCCGCCTGGGTGGTACCCAACTTGTGAAACATCAGTTTCTGGTTGAGATTCAGGCTCTGGAACTGGGCATCCTTTTTGGGCTCGTCGAAGCGGCTGTAGAAAAATCCTTTGCCATCCTTGGTCCATGCCAGCCCGGAAAATTTGACCCATTTGAGTTCGTCATCAAGGTTTTTGCCAGTGGCCGTGTCTTTGACCCTCCATGTGGTCCAGTCCGAGCCGGCCTCACTGGTCGCATAGGCGACCAATTTGCCATCATCGCTAAAAGAAACCGAACCAAGTGCGATTGTGCCATCCTTGGACCAGGTGTTGGGGTCCATCAGCACCCTTGAGGGCCCATCCAGGGTTTCCTGACTGTAGAAAACAGACTGATTTTGTAACCCATCGTTTTTGAAGAAGTAATAGCGCTCGCCATGTTTGCTCGGAACGCCAATCTTCTCGTAGTTCCAAAGCTCTGTCAATTTTTTCTGGATTGCCTCGCGCTGCGGAATCGCTTTGAGGTAATCGGCCGTCAATTTGGACTGGGCATCCACCCAATTGCGCACCTCCGGATTTTTTCGGACATCGTCCTCAAGCCACCGATAGGGATCCGCCACGGCTGTGCCGTGGACCGTCTCCACAAGGTCACCCCTTTTGGTTTCCGGATAACGGATTGTGGTATCAGCCAGGCCAACAGACATTCCCAAGCCCCCCAGCACCAATGCCGCCAACAAATTTCCACGCTTCATCGCAAAAATCCTCCAGTTAACCCTCATATCGCGTCCAAAGGAATGGAAAGCCCTTTGATCCCTCGCCACCATGACGCTGTGCCGTTCGATTATTTCGCGCCCAACCTGAGCAATTGCCCTTCGGTTCGGATGAAAAGTGTTCCATCGGATACCGCGTGGCTGGCCAAAGCGCGATCCTTGAGGTCGAATTTACCGAGTTTTTTGAATGTTTTCATGGCGGCAATTCGGGTAACCTCGCCCTCCTCGCTTTGAAGCCAGACCGTTCCGGGTTCTTTTTGTCCCTCGCCAGCCGCCTCATACCAGGGCGAAGAGGAGTAATTTCCACCGATTCGCTCCTGCCAGTATATTTTGCCCGTTTGGGGATCAAGACAAGAGGCTATTCCCTTGTCCGAGACAAGAAACAACATGTCGTCCACCACCAGGGGCGAGGGAGTGTGCGGGGCGCCTTTGGTCAATTTCCAGGCTATCGCCTTCTCATCCAGCACGCCCGAGCCTGTGATATTGACCGCCAGAACCGACGCATTGTCATAGCTTGTGGAAATGATGGCCAAATCCCCATGGACCGCGGGGCGCGGAATCACGGAGTATCCCTTGAAAGGTGCCCTCCAAAGCTCCTTGCCCGTGGCGGGATCAAGGGCCATGAGCACATCGCTTCCCGGGCTGAGGAGCATCCGCCGTCCATTGCGCGTGACCAGAGTGGGTGTGGAGAAAGAGAAAGGCCGCGAGGGACTCGCGTTGCGCTCTGTCTTCCAGGCCACCTTGCCATCCGACTGTTTCAGGGCGATCACAGCCTGAAGATCGATCCCATCCGCGGAAAAAATGAGCAAATCATCCACAAGGACCGGACTGCCACCGCCACCATGCACCGGCTTGGAATAAAGACCAGGGGCGCTCCAGACAATCCTGCCATCCAGGTCGAGACAAACGGTTCCCATATGTCCAAAATGGGCAAAAAGTCGATCCCCTTTCACCACAATGGTCGGACTGGCGTGGGAGTTTTTGGAATGGATATTGGGGGCGGTTTCGCCGTTTTGTGTAAGTGCTTTGGTCTGCCAAATCTTTTTGCCATTGGCCACATCAAGACAAAGAACCTCAAGGCTCTGATCCGGCTTGGCCCCGCCAGCCGCGTCGGTGGGAATGGCGGTCGTCAAATAGACCCGATTGCCAATCACGACAGGCGATGACCATCCTTTGCCCGGAACGGGGACTTTCCAGAGAATATTGGCGTCCAGTTTTTCGCGATCAGCCAATTTGATGGCGGACGAACGGGCCAATCCATCCTGGCCCAAAAAACCGGGCCAATCGGCGCCCATAAGGGAAAAGGGCAAAAGGGACAGCAATACTCTTCGGTGGATCATGATTCTATTCCCCGATCATTTCAAACATGCCGTGGCCGACCTTTTTGAGTTTGCCCTGGCGGGCCAACTCATCATAAACCTCAATTGGGTGCAAATCCGGGGGGGTGATGGCGACCACCGCCGACTTGCGACCGGAGGAGGTGCCCCTGCCACCCAGAGCGGATTCATCTCCCAACCTTGTCAGGTTGAGTTTTTTTCGAAACGCCTTGAGGGCGGCCTTGAGCGTGGCGGGATCGATACTGGATTCTTCGGTCATGTATTTTACCAGGGTTTGAGCCAATGGAGATTTATTTGGGATTGAGGGCGTCCTCAAGGGCGCGCTTGACCAACTCCTCATGAAGTTTTTGAATGAGGTCAAACTGGGCTTTTTCCGCTTTTTCAATTTCGCGGGCCCGTGTCAATTCCTTGTCGAAATCAAGCGTCCCACCCATTTTGCCCAAAAGATCCTCGATCACGCCCAATACCGCCGTCAGCTTTTCCGTTGGGTCGGCCAGGGACGATTTTCGTTTCAACGGATCAGCCTCGTTGGAGGCGATCGCCTGCCGGAGCCCCTCGAATGATCGCCTCGTGTCAGGCCAAAGGTTGTCCCTCAGGTTGGAAAGGGGATCCCGGATCTGGCGTTTTTGGATCTGGGTCTTTTCGGTGACATGGTTGAGTTCCAGCTCACGAACAATTCCGGAGTACTGCGCGGACAAGTCCTCGAAGACTTTTTGCGACTCCTCAAGGAGTTTATCGAGAGGATCGTCCGACCTCTTGTTGAAACGCCCGGAGACCGTTCGCCAATCCTCCCCGGAAAGGTTTGTCCATTGGGGATCCTTTCGCTCTTTGGAAGTATCAAGCAGGTATTTGGTCGCTGGTTCCGTCAGGATTCGCTGCTTGAGCAACTCGAGCTGGTCCTGGGCCCGAATTTCGTCCTTGCGCACCTCTGAAAGAAGGTCCTCCTCCGGCATCACCAAAAACGAATAGACTTCCTGGGAAACAGAGCGGTGGGGACCACGATTGGATGTCAATTGTCCCGAACCCGGGCTATCCGTCTCCATATCGAGGTCGGTCGCCTCCAGCCAAAGGGCGACCCTTTGGCGCACAAACGATTCGCCCGTCCTGGGCATGGCAATACCCGCCCGGGCCATTTGAAAATCGGCCCTGGGCTGCTCCTCGAATTTCTCCCATACATCCGGGGAAAGTGTCATCCTGCGCAAAAGCGATTGCCTGTCCACGACGATGGTCTCTCCCGGGGTTGGCATTTTGTCCCGGAAGGGAAGGGCGACCACCTTCCCCAAAAAACCTTCCACGGTCGGCGCGTCCAGGCGCTCGCCGGGTGTTTGACTGATCAAAAGATCCAATGCGGGGACAGGCCTTTTCTGGACAGTTTTTCCAGGTGTGTCTGTCTTTTGATTTCGGTTGAGAAGCACCCAACCCGCCGCGGCGCCAAGTCCATCTCCCAAACCAAACGAAGCCCATTTTCCCACGCCCGCGGCGGCAAACAGAATTGCGACCTCGTTCCCCTCCACCGCTTCCACCGTCCATGCATGCTCAAGGGTTCCAAGTCCCTGTCGGTCCTCGGCGTTTCCGCTGAAAGGGATCCTCGCCTCGGGAGTGACAAGATAAACACCCTGTTCGTTGCGCCTCAAAAACGGGGAGGGTTCGGCCTTCACCTGGGGGGGATCATCGGCCAAAACCTTGATCGCCACCTTGCGAACTCCCACAACTCCGTCTTCATCGGTCAATTCGATCCTGAGATTCGCGTCCGCGACAAGAGTCATCTCCTCCATGCGAAACTGCCTGGAATCCAGCACCTGGACCGGAACAGGCTGGGAAACCGTTTGGGGTGCAGGCTCATTGGCTTTTGCCCCGACAATTTGGGCTCCGGAGGAATTGGAGACCAGCCTGGAGGAGTCCGGTTCATTTTCGGATCGTTCCACCCGGACACCCTTGAGAGGCCGATCCGCCGAGGCCACCATGGAAATCCTGGCGCCGCGGGGGACCGTCACGCGTGTCTGATCGCTTCCCGGCTGGAGCATTTCCCTTGGAAGAAATTTTTGACGACGGCCAACAAGGGACGCGGGCAAGGGGCCTTTCGCGGCACCATCTCCCGGCCTGTAATAGAGGTAGGCGGGATGTTGCTCTTCGATTTCCAGGGCGCCCAGACGCGGGGGTGCCACCACCCGGATTCGCTTAGACGCTGTGGAATAATCTTCACCACGGATCGTAAAAATTGCCGATTCCCGCAGATCCTTGATGGTGGTGGTGAATTCCTGGCGACCGACAGGCTGCATCGGCGTGGTGCTGGTGGATCCGGGCATTTGCAAAAACACGACAACCCGTGTTGGAACCTGTCTGCGCTTGAGCAGGGTGTCCGATCCTTTTTCCTCTTCCGCCTTCAATCGTTCAAGCGCCTCGCGGACCCCGGCGGGAACATCCCCCTCCCCGGCAAGGCTTTCAAGGGCATCGATGGTGTGCTGCGATTCGGAAATCGCGTCAAGCATTTGACGGGAGAGGCCCGAGTCTTCAAGCTTTCCCAACCATCCCCGGTCCTGGAGATCAAACCATGTCAGGGGCCTCCACCCTTCGGCGGGCCAAGCCGGGGAGAGTTTTCCCCCGGAGGCGCTCACCGCCCCGCTGGTCGGCGCACCCACGGTGAGATGCCTCGCGGCCCGCACCCGGAGCGAAACCTGGCCCTGATCCAAACCAACAACCGTTTCACCGCTTGGGGGAAACCCTTCCAGGACGAGAAATGACCTTCTTGGCCAAACAAGATCCCTTAAAAGAATATTGCGCTCAAGGAGTATCGTGGAGACTTCCCTCCACGAGGTCGGGGTGACCTCGATCGGGTCGACAGGCGTGGAAAAACGCTGGTGAATCCATCCAAGTCCCCAGGCGACCGGCCATGGCCCCAGGCAACAGGCCAAAGCGAGTGTGGCGAAAAGACTAAGCGCGGGCCAATCGAGGACCAGGTCCGCTTTGGCCCTTTCAACAGAGGCCCTGGCTCCGGCGAAAACACGCTCCGCCATTTCCCTTGAATACCCGCGCCTTTGCGCCTCTTCGGGATCTCCCAAATCCACCGCTGTGATCAGTTGCTCCCGCAGGTCATTGGGAAACCTTCGCTCCAGGAGGATCGCGAGGGAGGACCTTGATACGGGAGTCAGAGCGGGCTGGGCCACCCGGAACACACCATAAACCACCAGCACAACCATCAAGCCAAGAATTGGCAAACCACGAACGGGTCCGGGAAGAACCTGGGCCCAATCCAGTCCAAAGAGGGAAAAAACCCCATAATCAAAAAGCATCAACCCCCAAAAAGCCACACCAAGACAAAGCAGGGCGAACACAACCCCGCGCACAACCAGATAACGAAGGATCCGGCCCCGCAATTGCTCCAGGGGTTGGGCCAGTTCGGGACCAAGTTTGCCCGGACGGGATACAGGAATGGGTTCGATGGTGTCGGACATATTTTCCGGCGGGTCTCCCGTGGCCTAGGCCACTTTCCATAATTTGCGCAGGGTCCATTCCGTTCCAAGGAGAAGGACGATTGCCAGCATGGCCCAGGGTAGGACCCGCTCACCCGGATTGTCTCCACCTGGAGAGCCGAGGCTCGGTCCATCATCCCAAATATCATCAACAGGCCCGCGATTTCGCACGCTTGAGGTTTCTCCGGGCAAAAGCAAAGGAATCAAACCTGCGGAGGAGATGTCGAACAAAAGCCTTGGTTCGTTGGCATTATTGGCTGGGGCCCCTGCGCCTGGCTTGGTTGCATCCCCCTTCGAGGGACCGCCAGGACGACGGGCGACTTCACGAATCTGTCGGGCCTGCTCTTCCGAAAGCCTTGATTCAACCGCCGAAATCGGGCTGGCCAATTCATAAAGTCCCGTCCAATCGGGCCGTGTGTTTTCGGCTTCGGGATCTGAAGCCTCCACAATTAGGGAATTTCCCGCCAATTTGTCCTTTGTGGAGGGAACCTCGATGGTCATTTCATACCGGGCGGCCGCCCGAACCTGGAATCTGGCGCGCCACACTCCGGGACTTCCGGGGCGAGGCTCCATTTTCACCGTGGCAGGATAATCTCCCTCCGGGATCCCTTGCGGGGCAACAAGTTTCACCCTGGGGACATCGGCGACATTGCCGAGGGGTTTGCCACCACGGTCGTCGATGACCGCCTCGAAGGAAATGGGCCTCATTGCCTGATAGGGGCCGCCCGCGAAAAGGCGAATGCGCTTGACATCCCGCCCCTGGGAATTTGCAGCCGCATAGCGGGCCAGCTTGGTCCAAAAGCGCTCATGCCAGCTCTCCCTGAACTGCCGCAGCCGCCAGGATTCGTCAGAGCCGATCCAAACCACCCTTCGGCCCCCCTGGGGATCGCTAAGCACCATCCACGGGGCGAGTTTTCCGTCCTTCTGTTTGAGACGCTCGTCGCCCAGGCGAGACGCTACGATGGCCCCCTTGCGAATTTCCTCCACAGGATAGGTCGAGTAAAATCCCCTGGGGCTTTCGCCGGGTTTGCCCGCGGCGTTGAAGAAATCTGCCCAGTCGCCAAGGAATGGCTTTGATTCCTCCTCGTCCAATCGCAAGAATTCCATTTCAGGCGTCGCGCCTTCGAAGCGCAAGGGCCATGGGTTGTCCAGATTGCGATCACCGCCGTCGAGCCGCAGATCGCGTAGCTGGACAGGATAAAGATCCAGAATGGATTTGAGACTCGTCCGGTCGGCGCCTGGCTTTGCAAGTTGAAGGGTGTTGACCGGACCGGAAATGATCACAAGGCCCCCTCCCTTGTCGACGAATGTGTTCAGAAGGGTTCTTTGTGGATCCGACAACTGGCTCCAATCGGGATCAAATGCAAGGATGGCGTCATAGGAGGCCAAATCCCTGAGCCTCAGCGCCGGATCGGGGCTGTCCGTGTCGTAGCGATCCGGAAATATCTCCAACATCCGTTCGGGTGGGACATCCTGCACCAACAGGTTGCGCTTGGAAAGCGCGCCGGTCGGAAGCTGGAGATAGATGGAAACCTCCGCCCGTTTCTTTTCCATCTCGCGCACGAACATATTCCGCACAAATTGGAACTCGCGGCTTGCCGCGCCAGCCATCAAAAGCACCCTGAGGGGTTTCTTCTGAACGCGAAGGACCACCGGGCCACGGCTTGCGACATTCACCGCCGACAATTCCCTACGGTCACGGCCAACAACCGCCGTCAGCGCGAGGTTTCCCTCGCCTGTTTCGGCAAACACCCATTTCCCGACCGCGGCGGGGAGTTCTTTCCCGGCCGCCTTGGCCAGGGTCGCCGCATCCAGGATGGTCTCCAGCGTGGCGCGTGGGGGGGTGGATGTATCAAAAGACAACGAAGGGAGCTTGATCCTGATCAATTTTCCCAATGCGAATTTTGCCGAGGGATCGGACGCTTGGGTCAATTCCAGTTCCCGCTCTTCCACCTTGCCCCCCGGCAGCTTTCGGAGGTGGCGGATTTCCAGGACAGGTTCGGGAACAGGTTGGCCGGCCAACCCCTCCCCGGTGACATCGACGGCGACCCGAAACAAATCATCGGGCTGAATCTGTCCAGGCGCGCGAAGATCGGCGATCTCGGTCCGGATCAGGGGGCGATCCTCGCCAACCCCCACGACGATCACCGGAATATTGGCGATCCGGGCCTGCTCCCTTAAAAGTCCCAAAGCGGAGGCGGACTCCTCGGTGGAGCGTCCATCGCTAACGACCACAAGTCCCCTAACCATCGACCCTGCCGCCGCCGATGTCACTCCCAAAAGCGATCCGATTAGGCTTGTGCCTTTGTCCTCGCCCGCGGTGGACGCCTTTTTGCCCGCCTCCTCGAGTCGCGACAGCCATTTGCCATCCTTGCCATCGCCCGCGATGGTTTGGGCTTTGCCGGGTTTGAGCCAAACAGGCCAAAGTTTTTCCCTTAGTGGCGCGTATTCAATAGGACCGGTATCCGTTGGGGAATCCTCCCCCCCCTCGGTCGATTTCCAGTCCTCGGTTGTGCCGATCCTCCCCCCCTGAAGCCTGAGCGCGGGGCCGATCAGACCACGGGCGAAACGATGGATCTCCAGGGGGTTTTCCCTGGCCAAATCCATGATCCAGTCGCCGGTTTCCAAAAGTCCAAGAACCCTGTCCTGCCGGCGGGGCAGCTTTTCAATCGGGGTTTTGCCATCCGGCAAAGCGTCAATCGAGGCCGTCATCGAGGCGCTCACATCAAAAGCCACCAAAACCCGGGACCGGAGCGTCGACTCCTCCCATGTCTGCATAGCGGGAAGTAGAAAAATCCATGCAAGGAGCAAATAGGTCGCGGCCCGCAGTCCAAACAGGAAAAGCACCTTGGGCATTCCAAGGGTTTTTCTTTCCAGAAGGTAAAACCAAAGGGCGAATCCCAGTCCAAGGGCAAGGACCAAAAATCCGGCGAGTCCCCAGGCGGAGCCGGGATATTCCCGACCGAAAAAACGAAACCCATCCTCAAGCCGCTTCAGGACAAATTCGCTCGACTGGGTGGCGCGTTCGTTCATCGGGCACCTCCCACGGAGACAGGCTCGGCCCGGACAACCCGCTTCGCGGCGCCGGGGGCGTTGCCCGCCTGGCTTTGGTCCGGCCCACCACGACCATGATGACTACAGTAAACGGCCATGGCTTGTTCCCCAATGAGAACACCCAAAATGAGCAAATAGATCCACCATGTCTCGGAAGTGTCGCGCGGGGGCTCAAGCATCGCATCATGGCCGTCGCCGGGTCGGGAAAGAACAACGCGTCCCGTGCCCGGCCCCGCGGAGGGCATCTCCAAAAGATCCCTGCGGGATCTGCGAAGGTCCCCTTCATGATCGGCGTTGATATTGAAAGCAAACGCCTCCAACTCACCATCCTCGGGTCCGGGAATGGGTTGGCCGGGAACAACCGCCGGACTCATATTCAAATACAGAACACCCGGCTCCGCCGGCGGACGAACCTTGATTTTGATCTTGCCGGCGACGGGCGCATCGGAAGAATTCGCGCCCAATCGCTGCAATCCGGGTCTTAGTCCGGGAATTTTGGTGGGTTCCTGCGGGTCGAATCTTTCCCGAACACCACCTGACAAAAACGATGCGTCCCTGACCAACTCGAAGGATGCGCCAACCATATCCGCCCCGTTGGCCCCTTCGCCTGTTTTCATCAAATGTCGAACCAGTTCCTTCATAAGTGCGGCATAGCTCCAGGACATCGGGCTGCCCGATCCCCATTCGTTCCAGCCATCCGCGTCGGCGCCGGCCGCGCCAAGGGTCGTCCTGGTCCCCGCCATGGTCATCGAGGCGAAAACCTTGCCCCGCCCGACGCTTCTTTCCACCCATAGGGGATCGCCAAACTGAACTTCCCGAAGAAGCTCTCCCATGGTTTTTGCCATCCCAGAAAAAGCGGGCTTGGCCCAAAGAACCCGAAGTCCCGGCCTTGCCGGAGTATTGGATTTGGAATCGCCGGGCTCTCCGGGATCCTCGAGTGTTTTTTCAAGAGCCCGGGCGAGACGGAATTGACTCTGGCTCAAAAGGGCCTCGCGAATGTCCCGCGCGGCCGAGTCCAGGCCCGAACGAAAATCGGCCGCGGCCGGATCCGCGATGGGAAACGAGGAGATCAATGCCAGCGTCTTGTCGCGGTAGGCCGCCCGCTGCGAATCATCCTTCCAGCGCTTGTTTGGAAGCAGGATAATATCCTTCACGGCGCCATCGCCTTTGTCCCATTGAAATCGTGCCTGGGCGGGCCAATGCCGGTCGATAGGCAAGAACCGGAAATCCAGTCTGTTGGGATAGACCCCCGAGACAATCGGATGATTGGAATCGGGAAACAGGATTTTTGGCTGTTCATCGAGCAATCGTGAATCGAGCCTTTCCTGCGGGAGGGGTGGATCGGCGGGCTTGGGGGCCAACAGGACAGGGAACAGCCCATTTTTTTCCTGAAATAGTCCGTTCACAAAAGCCGGTCTCGTCCGGTCTCCCACAAACCAGGCGACACTGGCCCCCTCCGCCACATGGCGTGAAAGGCGTTCGACCTCCCCGGCGGGAAGCTCGGCCACATTCAGCAAAAAAACGATCGGATAAAGCTCAAGGCGGGTTTTGGCAAGCTCCTCGGCCGTCCGGATTTCCGGCTCGAAATCCCTCAGGGCCGAAAGCGCCGCATCAATGTGGAATGAATCCCCCCCGGGTGTCATTCCCGCGCGACCCGCCCCGTCTATCAACAACACCGGAACCTTGTGGACCACCTCCACCATCAGATCCCGCACATTGTCCTCGGCCAGGCCGGTCAGCGGTTGATCATCTATCTCCGCCGTCAACCGGATCCACGAACGACGCAACAACCTCTCCTGGTCGCGTCTTGCCGGGTCATCCCCCGAGCTGATTTTTGGGGCCGGGGTATTCCGTCCAAGAACCAGGGTGAACCGGACTTTGGCCTCCTGGCCCGGAGGGATCTCATCCACGGGCTGGGTCGCGGCGAAATCCTCGACACCATCGCGGCGGGCATGAAAGAAAGTCCTTCTTGGACTCGACCCAAAATTCCTGACCGTCGCGACAAACTCGGTCGCGGCACCCTCGACAACCATACGGCTCTCGCAGCTCAGCGAGGTGATGGCAAGGTTGTCATGGCCCACGGGAACGGCGGGGCCATTGGGCCTTTCCGGATCGGAAACATCGACAAGACGAAGGCTCGCGCCCGTACCGACCAGGCGGGTCATCATGCGGCGACTGCCCTCCTGTTTGGCGCCGCCAAAATCACTATCGCGACAATCCGTCAACAAATGGAGGATTCGGTGGCTTGAGGCTTGCCCATCGGCGACGGCGCCCCACTTCTCCACCGATGCGTCTATCCCCCTGATTGGATCAAGACTCAGAAACGATGGTCTTAGCCGGGAAAGCTTCTCCTCGGCTTGCCTGGCGAGGTCCTCTCCCGCTTTTCCCTCGAGCACAGGCTCCCCCATCGAGGAGAGCAGGAAAAACCTCAGATTGTGAACGCCACGGGTCGCCCCCAACTTCCTGGCAAGCCGGACCGACTCTGTGATCGCGGCGTCAAAAGCGGTCTTCCTCGCGCCACGATCATCCCGCGCATCGGCCATGCTGATCGAATCATCAAGAATGACGATGTGGTCGCCACCAACGCCCGAGGCTCCCCCGCCAAGCCAGCGGGAAAGCAGGAACCCCACCAAAAGAACAAGGAGAACACGGAGTGCTAAAAGTATCCACTCTTCGAGCACCATCCGCTTGCGCATTCGCCTTTGGGCGGCGAGGAGGAACTCCATCGCGGCCCAGGGCTGGCGCCTGTATTGAGTCCGGCGAATCAGATGAATGATGATCGGAAGCGACGCGAGCAAACCACCGATGATGGCGGCGACGGGGTGCAGGAACAGGCTGAAAAGGGATTCCATGGTGCGCTACCCCTGTCCCGAGCCGGAACGGGCCCGGGCGGCCCGGGGGTCGCTCCGGAAACTGAGGTATTTGTTGAGGACCGTGTCAAGCGGATCGTCGGTCCTGCAGAGGAGATAATCCGCGCCTATCCTGGTGCAACCGCGACGAACCTCCGTCAGGTATTCTTCGACAACCTCCCTATAGGCGTCACGGAGCGCCTGTGGATCGCAAAGGAGCTGATCGGGCCCCTCCATACCCTCGAACCGCGTGGTCCCCCGAAAATCAAAATCGATCTCCTCGGCATCAAGCACATGAAACACCAGGACATCATGCTTCCTTTGGCGAAGCATTTTCAGTCCCTGGAAAAACGCGGGACGGTCCACCAGGAGATCCGAAAAGAGCACGACCAATCCGCGCTGAGGTATGTTTTCCGCGGCCCTGCGTAAAAGCCCAAGCATGTTGGTCGAATTGCCCGGCCGGGCGGATTCGAGCGCGGCAAGGATCACCTCAAGGTGCCGGGAGGATGATTGGGCCGGAACCACCTGCCGCATATCCGCGTCGTGGGCCATCATCCCGACCGAGTCCTGCTGGCCAATGAGCAGGTGCGCGAGACAGGCGGCGGCCGTGCAGGCGTATTCTCTTTTATTCCATTTGGCATCGCCATAGGACATGGAGGCGCTGCAATCGACCAGAAGGGTCGAGCGAAGGTTTGTCTCGGCCTCGTATTGCTTGATATAAAATCGGTCGCTTTTGGACCAAACTTTCCAGTCGAGATGGCGGATGTCGTCCCCGGGCGTGTACTCCCGGTGCTGGACAAATTCGACGGAGTGGCCGAAGAATGGACTGGCGTGGAGACCTGTCAGGTATCCCTCGACGACCTGACGGGCCCGCAGGTCGAGCCTGCCCAGGCGTGAAATCACGGCTGGGTCAAGGAACCTCCTCGGGTCATCCGGCCTCTTCTCGCGAGCCACGCCTTTTGTCTCCCTCTAATTCGTTGAATTCGTCCGCCATCAAACCGCTTTTCAGGACACGAACATCTTTTGGAAACGCGGATCGCGGTCAAGTTCCCCTTCTTTCTCGGGGGTCTCGGCCAAAAGCCTGGCAATCACATCATCGGGGCCGATCCCCTCGGAGACCGCCGTGAAGGAGGTCAGAATACGGTGGCGAAGGACGGGGAGCGCCAGCGCCTTGATGTCCTCCG